>NZ_JBFUGT010000004.1:0-128049 GCF_056402775.1 Rhodococcus sp. P3_B8 | reverse complement strand
TTGCAGTATCGGTCTAACCATTATATTGTAGGGCCAACACGGGTACTTATTCCCTCTCCACATCTGCGCTCAGAGGAAGGCTTCCCATGGCGTTCGCATCGGTCACCGATCGCTACTCGGACGAACAGATCCGAGATTTCTATGCCACCGGGCAGTGGCACCGCGACACGTTCTTCGATCTGCTCGAGGTTCAGGTCGCTGAGCGGGGCGATCGCGTCTTCCTGACCGACGACACCAGCGGCGGCATCACCTTCCGGCAGTTGCGTGACAAGGCTCTGCGCCTGGCGGTAGGCCTTCAGCGTCGTGGAATCGCTGCCGGCGACCGTGTATCCGTGCAGGTCCCGAACTGGATCGAGTTCTCGATCATCGCCGTCGCGTTGTCTCGACTGGGTGCCGTTCTGGTGCCGATCATGCCGATCTATCGCCGGGACGACGTCGAATACATCCTGAACAATGCCGGTGTCCGGCTAGCGATTACGCCGCAACTGTTCAAGAAATTCGATTACGCCGGCATGTACACCGAGATCCTGGGTGCGGTCGACTCGCTCGAGGACGTCGTCGCCGTCCGTGGGACCGGCAAACGGCCGGACCGGTCGGTTTCGTTCGAGTCGCTGTCGGCGGATGTGAGCCCGGAGGAGGCCATCGCCGAACTCGGCCCCGGCGTCGGCCCCGACGAGCCGTTCGTCATCGTCTACAGCAGCGGCACGACGTCCCGGCCCAAGGGGTGCATCCACACGTTCAACACGATGGCCTGTGGATCCCGTTTGCTGGCAAAGGGATTCGCCTACACACCCGACGACGTGCAGTTCGGCCCCTCACCGATCACCCACACCACCGGACTGGTCACGAGCATCATCCTCCCGCTCATGCACGGCGCGGCGTCGCATCTCATCGAGGTGTGGGAGCCGGTCCGTGGAATGGAACAGATCAAGGAACGCGGGTGCACCGTCGCGGTCAGTGCCACGACGTTCCTGCAGATGCTCATGGACGCCTACGACCCGGCAGTCCACGACATTGGCAGCATGCGGCTGTGGGTCGCCGCCGGCTCCCCGATCCCCGGCAGCTTCGTCACCCACGCCGCCGAACAGTTCCCGGGCCTGCAAGTGCTCAGCCTGTACGGCCGCTCCGAGAACGTCACCACCACCATGTGCACGGTTCGCGACGACCCTCAGCGGTCGATCACCTCGGACGGTCGTCCGCTGCCGATGCAGTCGGTGAAGATCGTCGACGAACTCGGCGACGAGGTTCCGCGCGGCGAGGAGGGCGACATCGCCTACAAGGGCGCCATGCACATGCTCGCCTATCTCCACAACGACGAGGAGACGGCCAAGCTGTTCACACCGGACGGCCACTCCCGCTCCGGCGATCTCGGCCGGATGGACGAGGACGGCTACGTGCGCGTCACCGGCCGGACGAAGGACATCGTGATCCGCGGCGGCATGAACATCAGCGTCCGTCAGGTCGAAGACCTCTTGGCGGCGCATCCCGCCGTGCGCGGTGTCGCGGCGGTCGCGATGCCCGACGAGCGGCTCGGCGAGGCGGTGTGCCTCTACCTCGTTCCCGCGCCCGGGTACGGCGACATCACCCTGGAGAAGATCAAGACGTACCTGCTCGAGCAGGGCGTCGCCATCCAGAAGGTTCCGGAACGGCTGGAGATCGTCGAGGCGTTGCCGACGACGGCGACCGGCAAGATCCAGAAGCACCTGCTGCGCGCGCAGATCGCCGCGAAGATCGAGGCAGACCGCGAGGCGCGGGCCGTCGTCTGATCGAATCGAAAAGGGGGCGAAGCCGATCGGCTTCGCCCCCTTTCGGCGGTATGAGCAGGGTGGTCAGGTCGTGGCTACCACGACGGTCGCGGATCCGGTGACGACCGGACCCTTGGTCCCGGACACGACGAGGTCGAGGTTCGCCCGCGACTCCCCGTCCGTCTCGGCGATCGCCACAACCGTCCCACCCACTGTCAGGATGTCACCGAGGAAGACCGGGGCGACGAACCGCACGCCGAAGGAGCGCACATGTTCGACGCCGAATATGTCGGAGACCCAGCCCGCCAGAACTCCGGCCTGCATCTGGCCCATCGCGATGACACCGGGAAATCCCGACGTCTCGACGAACTCGGGATCGTGATGAAGGGGATTGAAATCGCCTCCGGCTCCGGCGAATCGGACGATGTCGGTCTGGCTCACCGGGCCGACCACCCGGGTGTCGGGTACCTCGCCGACGCGGACCTTCGCCGGTATTCTCATCGCTGCTCTCCTCGTTCGATCAGGACTTCCTCGAGCCGCACCACGGGTGCACCGTCGGCGTCGACGTACTCGGTCTCCAGGGTGACGATGCGCATCGTCCCGCCGCGCTTGCCTTCTCGCTGCACGTCGTCGACGACGCGGCGGGTGCCGACGACGTGGTCGCCCGCGGTGAGCGGTCGCAGGTACGTCCACGTGACCGAACCGACGACCACGCGTTCGAGCGCCAGGCCCAGTGTGTCGACGAACGCGCGCTGGTCGCGCTGGTGTCCGGCGACGACCGTATGCGTGAGAGTGGCAGGCACGTCGCCGAATCCGGCGTCGCGCGCGGCTGCCGAGTCCGTGTGCACGGGATCGGTGGTGAAGGTCGCGCGCGTGAACTCGCGGATCTTGCCGCGTTCGACGTCGTAGTCGACGCGGTCGACGACGCCGGCGGGGAGTGGGTCGGGCATCCGGGCCTCCTTTTTGGACTGACCTATAGTATCATTGAGCCTAAATTCGTGAGGAGGGTGCAATGGAGCTCGCTGATTTCCCAGACGAGGCCATATTCCGTGCAGAAGTCCGGGAGTGGGCCGAAAAAGCGGTCCCGACGCTGCCGTGGCCGGAACCGGTCGATCTGGTCGACAAGGTGCCGTTCTGGCAGCAATGGCAGCGACTGCTCTTCGACGCCGGCTACGGCGGGATGTCGTGGCCGAAGGAGTACGGCGGTCAAGCTGCCGACCCGATCCGCAAGGCCATCTTCACCGAAGAAATGGACCGGGTGGGAGCGCCGGAGCGCCTCAACACCATCGGCGAAGATTTCGCCGGCCCGACCATCATCGACTTCGGGACACCCGCCCAGAAGGAACGGTTTCTCCGGCCCATCCTGACCGGTGAGGAAATCTGGTGCCAGCTGTTCTCCGAGCCGGACGCCGGATCGGACCTCGCCTCGCTGCGCACCAAGGCCACGAAGGTGGACGGGGGCTGGAAGGTCAACGGGCAGAAGATCTGGACCAGCCGCGCGCACATCGCCGCCCACGCCATCCTGCTGGCCCGCACCGGTGGCGGCCCGCGGCACAAGGGCATCACCTACTTCCTCGTCCCGATGGACAGTGAGGGCATCACCGTGCGACCGCTTGCGCACATGCTCGGCGAGGCGGAATTCAACGAGGTGTTCCTCGACGACGTGTTCATCCCCGACGACCTCGTCGTCGGGGACGTCGACGGCGGCTGGAAGGTCGCGATGGGCACGCTCGCCTACGAGCGGGTGGCGATCGCGACGGGCCGCGTCAACACGAAACGGGCCGTCGATGACATCGTCACCGACATCGCGGGGATGACCGACGACGCGGGCCGCCCGCTGGGTGAGGATCCGGTGATCCGGCAGAAGGTCGCCGATCTCTACGGCCGGGCCCTCGTGCACTACCTCATCGGTCAGCGCGTCATTACCCTCGCGGCCAACGACGGCCCACCGGGGCCGGTCACCTCGATCGGCAAGCTGTTCTTCTGCCCCCTCGTCGAGGAACTGGCCGACTTCCGGCTGTCCCTCGAACCGGTGGGCGGGCAATTCGCCCTCGACGACGAGCCGCAGAAGACTGCGCGGTGGCAACGGCTCGCATATCAGGCCCGCGGCACCGCCATCGCCGGCGGTTCCACCTTCATCCAGCGCAACATCGTCGCCGAGCGCATGCTCGACATGCCGAGGAGCTGACCGTGTCCGACTACACCTGGCGCCCCACCGACGAGTACGTCGAGAACGCCAACGTCACCCGACTCGCCCGCGCCCACTGTCTTTCGGGCCTGGGTGAACTCCGCGCCCGCTCCGTCGCCGATGTGCGGTGGTACTGGGACGCGGTGGTCCGCGACCTGGGCCTGCCGTTCCAATCGCCGTACCACGAGGTTCTCGACACCTCCCGGGGAATCGAGCACCCGGACTGGTTCGTCGGGGGCAAGGCGAACGTCGTCGACGCGTGTCTGGAGCGTTGGCTCGCCGACCCGGCGGCCGCCGATCGGATGGCCGTCACACATGAAGCGGAGGACGGCACCGTCCGCAGCGTGTCGTATCGCGAGCTCGCGGCGGACGTCGAGCGGGCAGCGGCAGGGCTGCGTGAGCTCGGCGTCGGCAAGGGTGATGCCGTCGCCCTGTTCCTGCCGATGATCCCTGAGGCGGTCGTGTCGGTGTACGCGGTCGCGCGGCTCGGTGCGGTCCTCGTGCCGCTCTTCTCCGGATTCGCGCCGAGCGCGATCGCGTCCCGCATCCAGGACGCGGACGCCAAGGTGGTGATCGTCGCTGACGGAACCGTGCGGCGCCGCAAGACCGTCACGATGAAGCCGGCACTCGACGAAGCGCTGGCCGTCTGCCCGACGGTGCAATCGGTCGTCGTGGTCGAGAACGTCGGCGCCGAAGTGGATTCCACCGGCCGCGACATCGCTTGGGCCAAGCTACTCTGGAACGGCGGCGACCCGGGTCCGGTCGAGGCAATGGACCCGAGCGAGCCGTTCGCGCTGGCCTACACGTCGGGCACGACCGGCAAGCCGAAGGGCGCCGTCCACACCCACGCCGGGTTCCTCGTGAAGACGGCCAGCGAGGTCGCGTACTCGTTCGATCTGAAACCCGGTGGCGCCTTCTGCTGGATCACCGACATGGGCTGGATCATGGGGCCGTTGTCGATCGTCGGCACCCACGCCAACGGTGGAACTCTCGTACTGTACGAAGGCTCCCCGGACGTACCCGACACCGACCGGCTGTGGCAGCTCGTGCAGCGGCACCGGGTGACGATGCTCGGCGTCTCCCCGACGCTGATCCGCACCCTGCGCGGGCGGGAGACGGATGTCGCGGCACGGTTCGACCTGTCCTCGGTGCACACGATCGGGTCCACCGGTGAGCCCTGGGACCCGGATTCGTACGACTGGCTGGCGCGGGACGTCTTCGGCGGGCGCGTGCCGGTGATCAACTTCTCCGGTGGCACCGAGGTCGGCGGGTCGTTCCTCGCGCCGTACCCGGTGGAGCCGATTCACAGCTGCTCGCTGGGCGGGCCCTCGCTGGGCATGGACGTGGACGTCGTCGACGACGCGGGACGCTCGTTGCGCGGGGAACAGGGCGAACTCGTGTGCCGGCAACCGTGGCCGTCGATGACGCGCGGGGTGTGGAAGGACGAGGAACGCTATCTGGAGGCGTACTGGTCGACGTTCCCCGGCATGTGGCGGCACGGCGACTACGCGCTCGTCGGCGACGACGGCCAGTGGTACATCCGCGGCCGCTCGGACGACGTGATGAACGTGGCCGGGAAGCGTCTCGCCCCGGCGGAGGTCGAGGCGGTGCTGACCGCACATCCGTCGGTGTCCGAGGCGGCCGCGGTCGGTGTCCCGGATCCGAAGAAGGGCGAGGCGGTGTGGGCRTTCTGGGTTCCCCGCGCGGACGCCGACGGCGATACGGACATCTCGGCCGAGTTGATCGCCAGTGTGGCCGCGGAACTCGGAAAACCGTTCGCGCCCAGCGTGGTACATCGAGTATCGCGGTTGCCGAAGACGCGGTCGGCGAAGATCCTGCGCCGCGCTGTGCGGGCTGCCGCCCTGGGCGCCGACCCAGGTGACCTGTCGGGTGCCGAGAATCCAGAGGCCGTGGACGAGATCCGCGCAGTGGTTGTCGCCAACTCGGCGACGTGAGTGCGACGAGGGCCCCACACCGCACGGTGTGGGGCCCTCGCAACTGCTGGATGAAGTTATGCTGCAGCGACATTCAGTCGTCGAGCGGAATGTCGGTGCGCTCCTCGAAGTCCTTGATCGACTCGGCGTACGAGTGGACGTGCCTGCTCATGCGCCGCACTGCGGCATCGGCGTCCTTGTCACGAATGGCCTTGGTGACCGAGCGGTGCGCGCGGACGGTGATCTCGCGGACCTTGTCGTCGATGAACCCTTCGTTCTCCGTCGCGGCATAGATGGCGCGGGAGAGCGAGATCATCAGGCCCGACAACAGTTCGTTGTGACTGGCGCTCGCCACGGCCACGTGCCAGTCGATGTTCGCCTGCAGGAACGCGTCGAGGCTGTCACCTGCGCCCGCGATGTCGTCGTTGGCTGCATCGAGTCGCGCGAGATCCTCGTCGGTGCGGTGACGGGCAGCGAGCTGGGCGCAGAACGGCTCGATCGCCTCACGGGTCTCGAGCAGCGCGGCGAGACGGATCTGGCGGCCGCGGATGAGCAGAGCCACCGTGTCCGCCATGGACTGTTCGCCCGGCCGCTGAACGAAGGCGCCCCCGGCCCGGCCCGCCTTGATACGCACGAGTCCCTGCACCTCGAGGATGCGGAGGGCCTCGCGGACGGTGGTGCGGCTCATCTTCGTCTGAACGACGAGTTCGCGCTCCGGCGGCAGCGGTGTGCCTTCGACGTAGTCCCCGCTGAGAATGCGCTCGCGCAGCTCGTTCGCGAGGACGTCCGACGCCTTCGGAACCGCCATCGGTGTCAACTGAATGGAGGAACGTCCGTTCCGGGTGGTGTTCGGCACGGCTGATGGCATGGCTCCCCGCCCTCTCTGGTCTAACGGTCAGACCTAATATACCATTGGGTTCTCGCTGCGTTCGTCTTGCAGCCTATTCTTCGTCTCATCGAGAGGGCCAGTTGTATGCGCTGGGAACTGTCAGAAGAGCAGGAAATGTTCACCGAAGCCCTCGACGGCTGGCTCGAGCGGTTCGCCGCTCCGGCAAAAGTCCGTAAGTGGGGTGAATCGGGAGATCCTGCCGAGTTCGAGCAGAAATTCGTCGAGGAGGGCTGGTTCTCCGCCGGCCTCGCCGAGGACATCGGTGGTCAGGGCGGTGGTCTACTCGAACTGGCGTTGACCGCCGAGGCGCTGGCCCGGTACGCCGCGCCGTCGAGCGCCTGGACCGCGTCCATCCTCGCCGCGCCCCTGCTGCCCGCCGACGTCGCCGCCGACGTGTTGGCAGGGGGTGGGTTCGCGGCAGTTGCGGTCGACGCGACCCGTCCGTTCGGCGTCGCCGATTCGGTGCGCGCCGACGAGAGCGGCGCGCTGACCGGCCGTGTCGCAACGGTGCTCGGCGCCGAACGAGCGAAACTGCTGGTCGTCCCGGCGACGGGTGCCGACGGAACGGCCGCCCTGTACCTTGCGCGCGTCGACGATCCCGGTGTCACGGTCGAACCGCGGCGCTTCCTCGACCCGTCCCGCGCGGCCGCGGATGTCCGACTCGACGGCGTCACGGGACAGCGCCTCGACATCGAGGCGGCGACGGCGCTCGACGACGCAGGACTCCGGGCGGCCGTGCTCGTGTCCGCCGACTCGCTCGGCGCGATGGACCGCATGCTCCGCCTCGCCGTGGACTACAGCAAGCAGCGGCAGCAGTTCGGTGTGCCGATCGGGTCGTTCCAGGCCGTGAAGCATGCTGCGGCAGGCATTCTCGTCTCCGTCGAGGCGGGCCGGTCGATTGCCTACTTCGCCGCGGCGTCGGTCGACCTGGGTCTCGACGACTGCGCGCTGCACGCCGCGGTCGCCAAGGCGCAGGTGCCGCGGAATGCGGTGCAGGCGGCCGACAGCGCCCTCGTGATGCACGGCGCCATCGGCTACACGTGGGAACACGACCTGCACCTGTACTACAAGCGCGCCAAGCTCGACGAGAAGTTGTTCGGCGGCCCGGGCGTGTGGAATGAGCGCCTCGCGGGGGATCTGCCCCTGTTGCCCGCCGCTGGGTGATCCACCGTTGACTTTTTGGTCTGTCCTTTAGTAACTTAAGTCCAAACGGTATCTACGACGACGGGACGTGCTGTGGACTTTGATCTGACCGAGGATCAGGCGACGATCCGAGATGCGGTGCGAGAGCTGGCCGGCAAATTCGACGAGCAGTACTGGGTGGAGAAGGACAGTGAGCACGAGTTCCCCACCGAGTTCTACGACGCGTTCGCCAAGGGCGGCTGGCTCGGCATCACCACACCCGAGGCCTACGGCGGGCACGGCATGGGAATCACCGAGGCCTCCATCCTGCTGGAGGAAGTCGCCGCGTCCGGCGCCGGCATGAACGGCGCGAGCTCGATGCACCTGTCCATCTTCGGGATGCACCCGGTGATCGTGCACGGCTCCGAGGAACTCAAGCAGCGCACCCTCCCGCGGATCGTCGACGGCGACCTGCACGTCTGCTTCGGTGTCACCGAGCCCGGCGCCGGTTTGGACACCACCAAGATCACCACCTTCGCGCGACGTGAGGGCGACAAGTACATCGTCAACGGCCGCAAGGTCTGGATCTCCAAGGCGATGGAGTCGGAGAAGATCCTTCTCCTCACCCGCACAACGAAGTTCGAGGACGCGAAGAAGAAGACAGATGGTCTGACGCTCTTCCTCACCGATCTCGACCGCTCGAAGGTCGACATCCGCCCGATCAAGAAGATGGGCCGCAATGCGGTCACGTCGAACGAACTGTTCATCGACAATCTCGAGATTCCGGTCGAGGACCGGGTGGGCGAGGAGGGCAAGGGTTTCAAGTACATCCTCGACGGCCTCAACCCGGAGCGCATGCTCGTGGCCTCCGAGGCCCTCGGTATCGGCCGCGCCGCTCTCCGTCGCGGCGTCCAGTACGCCAACGAGCGTGAGGTGTTCGGGCGCCCCATCGGCATGAACCAGGGTCTGCAGTTCCCGCTCGCCGATTCGCTCGCCCGACTCGACGCCGCCGAACTCGTCCTGCGCAAGGCGACGTGGCTCTACGACAACGGAAAGCCGTGCGCCCGCGAAGCCAACATGGCCAAATACCTGTGCGCCGACGCCGGGTTCCAGGCCGCCGACCGCGCCCTCCAGACCCACGGCGGCATGGGCTATTCGGAGGAATACCACGTTGCCCGGTACTTCCGCGAAGCCCGCCTGACCAAGATCGCCCCGCTCAGCCAGGAGATGGTTCTCAACTACCTCGGCGAGCACGTCCTCGGCCTCCCCAGGAGCTACTGATGTTCGAACTCACCGGAAAGTCCGCACTCGTCACCGGTGCGGGCAGTGGAATCGGCGCCTCGGTGGCGCACGCCTACGCGCAAGCAGGTGCGGCCGTGCTCGTCACCGACGTCGACGGCGATGCCGCGGCGGCCGTGGCCGCGGAGATCACCGCAGCCGGCGGTTCGGCGAAGTCCGCGGCCCTCGACGTCCGCAACGGCGATCAGGCGGCCGCCGCGGCGGAGCAGGCCGCCGCGCTGAACGACGGCACCCTCAACATCCTGGTCAACAACGCGGGTGCCATCGCACCGGCGATGTTCCCGAACCTCGAGGAGGAGGACTTCCGCCGCATCGTCGACATTCATCTCGTCGGCAGTTTCGTCTGCAGCAAGGCCGTCCTCCCGTACCTGCCTTCCGACGGCAGCGGCCGCATCATCAACGTGACCTCCGCGGCCGGTCTGGTGGGCACCATCGGGCAGGCGAACTACGGTGCCGCGAAGGCGGRCATCATCGGACTCACGAAGTCGCTGGCGCGGGAACTCGCCAAGAAGCAGGTGACGGTCAACGCGATCGCGCCGCTCGCCGCCACCAAGATGACGGAGAACATCCGCAGCAACGAGAAGCTCTCCGCTAAGACGCTCGCGCGAATCCCGCTGGGCCGCTGGGCGGAACCGGACGAGATCTCGTCCAGCTTCGTGTTCTTCGCATCCGACGGCGCGGCGTACATCACGGGCCAAGTGCTGCCCGTCGACGGCGGGACGGTGATCTGATGGCCGAGCAGCGCAACCCCTTCCAGCGTTCCGCTCGCGAGGTGATCATCGCGGAAGCAGCGCGCACCCCCATGGGCAAGTCGCACCCCGAGCGCGGCTGGTTCCGCGACACCCATCCCAACGACATGCTCGGCGCGGTGTACACGGAACTGATACGCCGCAGCGGGCTGGCCCCGGCGACGGTCGAGGACCTCGTGATCGGGTGCACCGCACCGTTCGGCGAGCAGTCCCGCAACATCGGCCGCAACGCCTGGTTGCAGGTCGGTTACCCGCCGGAGGTCCCGGCCGTCGTCCTGGACCGCCGCTGTGGATCCGCCCAGACGGCCGTCGAGATGGGCGCCGCCCTGGTCGGCTCCGGTACCCACGACGTCGTCATGGCCGGCGGTGTCGAACACATGGGCCACGTGCCGATGAACTCACCGGCCAAGATCTCCGAACTGTACGGGGATCCGTGGCCGGAAGCGCTGCGCGACCGGTACGACTTCGTGAACCAGGGCGAGAGTGCCGAACTCATCGCGGACCGGTGGGAGATCTCCCGGCAGGAGATGGACGAGTTCGCCGTCCGCTCCCATCGTCTGGCGACCGAGGCTATCGAGGCCGGCCGTTTCGACGCCGAGATGATCCCCCTCGATCTCGCGGGCGAGACTCGGTCCACCGACCAGACCATTCGCCCTGGAACGAGCCTGGACAGCCTGGACGGGCTGAAGACGGTGTTCCGGGAGAACGGCCGGATCACGGCGGGCAGTTCGTCGCCGATCTCGGACGGGGCGGCCGGTGTGCTGCTCGCTTCCCGCGAGGCCGTCAACGCGCACGGACTGCGGGCCCGGGCCCGGATCCTCGATCAGACCACCGTCGGGGTCGACCCGATCATCATGCTGACCGGTCCGATCCCGGCAACCCGGAAGTTGCTCGACCGCAACGGGATGAGCATGAACGACATCGACCTCTTCGAGGTCAACGAGGCGTTCAGCTCGGTAGTCCTGGCCTGGGAGCGGGAACTGAAGCCCGACATGGACCGGGTCAACGTCAACGGCGGCGCGATCGCGCTCGGGCACCCCGTCGGCGCGACCGGTGCCCGGCTCATCGCCACCATCGTCGCGGAACTCGAGCGGCGCGACGCCGAAATCGGCCTGGTGACCATGTGCTGCGGCGGCGGACTGGGAACGGCGACCCTGATCCAGCGGATCGACTGATGATTGACCTGACGCCGCACATCCGGCCCGGCGACGGAATCTGGTGGAGCCAGACGAGCGCGGAACCCACCCCGCTCGTCCACGCCCTGCTCGACCAGGTGCCGTCGATCGGCCCCGTCCGGGCCTTCGTGGGACTGACCTGGAATCGGCGGCTGACGAGCGAGTTGCCCGACGAACTCTCCGTCGTCTCCTACGGTGGCCTCGGCGAACTCCGCCGCCTCGCCCGACTCGAGGTCGTGCCCTGCCATTACGGGGCGCTGCCGCGGCTGTTCGCCGAACGGCGGCTTCCGTGCGACGTCGGGTTCGTGCAGGTGTCACCGCCGGATTCGGCCGGGAACTGCTCGCTCGGGGTCGGTGTCGACTACATCGCCGACGCCCTCGACCACACACCGGTCCTCATCGCCGAGATCAACCGGCGCATGCCCGTCACACTCGGCGCACCGAAGATTCCGCTGTCGCGGTTCGCCGCGGTGGTCGAGACCGACCGGCCATTGCTCGAGGCGCCGGACCGCGAGCCCGCGGACGTGGAACTGGCGATAGCGCGGAACGTCGCCGAGCTCGTCGCCGACGGAGACACGATCCAGATCGGCGTCGGAACACTGCCGTCCGCCGTCCTCGCCGCACTCGAGGGACACAAGGACCTCGGGATGCATTCCGGCATGATCTCCRACGCGGCGCTGCGGTTGATCGACCGAGGTGTGCTGACCGGGGCGCGAAAGGAAATCGACCCCGGACTGCACGTTGCGGGTGCCGCGCTCGGCACGGCGGCACTGTACGACCGGCTGCCCGGGCTTCCGGTGGCGTTCCGTCCGGCGAGTTACACCCATGCGCCGCAGGTTCTCTCGCAGCTGCGGTCGTTCGTGTCGATCAACTCGGCGATCGAGGTCGACCTGACCGGTCAGGTCGGCGCGGAGAAGCGCAACACGACCTACGCCGGTGCGGTCGGGGGACAGGTGGACTTCTCCCGTGCGGCGGCGATGACCGGTGGTCGGTCGATCATTGCGATGCGCGCGGATTCGCGCGGGGAGTCGACGATCAAGACTGCTCTGGAATACGGCGCGGTCACCACCGCCCGCGCCGACGTGGACTTCGTGGTCACCGAACACGGTGCCGCGGCACTGCGCGGGTGTTCCCTCGGGGAGCGTGTGCGGCGCATGATCGCCGTGGCGGCACCCGAGCACCGCGAAAGGCTGGAATTCGATCTCGAGGAGTACGACCTTGCATCCGCAACGGAGTGAGGGGAAAGGAGCCGACGCCATGACGCGTCCCCACAAGGTCCAGATCCGGGAGGTCGGACCGCGTGACGGTTTCCAGAACGAACCGGAACGCATCCCGACCGACGACAAGGTGCGGTTGATCAACGCCCTCGGGCGGGCGGGATTCGCCCGGATCGAGGTGGCCAGCTTCGTGCGACCGGATGTGATCCCGCAGCTGGCCGACGGCGTCGAGGTCCTCGAGCACATCGAGGTCCCCGACGAGACGAAGCTGATGGTGCTCGTCCCCAACAGCAAGGGGCTGGACAACGCACTGAAGGTGCGCGACAAGTTTCACGAGGTCGCGATCTTCGTCAGCGCGTCGGAAACCCACAACGAGAAGAACGTCAATCGGACCGTCGACGAGACGATGGCGGACAATGACGTCATGGCCAAGCGGATCGTCGCCGAGGGTCTCGACTGCGCCGCCGTGATCGCGACGTCCTTCGGCTGCCCCTTCGAGGGCAAGGTCGACCTGACTCGCGTGCTCGACCTCGCCGAACGGTTCGCGGAGGCCGGCGCCACCGAGATCGGCTTCGGCGACACGACGGGCATGTGCAACCCGGCGTACGCGTCGGAGTTCTTCGCGGCGGCACTCGACCGGCTGCCCGGCGTGGAGGTCACCGCGCACTTCCACAACACCCGCGGCCAGGGCCTCGCCAATGCATACGCGGCTCTCGAAGCAGGTTGCGCGAGCTTCGAATCGAGCTTCGGGGAGCTGGGCGGCTGCCCCGTTCCGGCAGGCTCGACCGGAAACATCGCCACCGAGGACCTGGTGAGCATGTTCCACGAAATGGGCGTCGAGACGGGCCTCGACCTTCCGCGCGTCATCGACGCGGCCCGGGAAGCGCAGAGCGTGCTCGGCCGCAAGCTCACCAGTCATTCGATCGTCGCGGGCCCCATCGAATGGGCCGCGAGCCCGCGCTGACCCGCACTCCACCACGAACACCACAAGACGGAGAAGAACATGAGTAATCGAGTCGCATTCGTAACCGGCGGTGCACAGGGCATCGGCAAGGGCATCTCCGACGCCCTCGGGGCAGCGGGCTTCCGCGTCGCGGTGGCCGACCTCAACCTGGAGGTCGCCGAGGAAACCGCGGCCGGCATCCGCGACGCCGGCGGCCAGGCGATCGCCGTCCCCGTCGACGTCACCGACACCGCGTCGGTGCAGGCGGCGGTGAAGCAGGTCGCCGAGCAGTTCGGCCCCGTCGAGATCGTCGTGAACAATGCAGGCTGGGACGACTTCATGCCGTTCCTGAAGACCGACGAGGCGTTCTGGGACCGGATCCTCGACATCAACTTCAAGGGCCAGCTGCGCGTGATCCAGGCGACCGTCCCGGGGATGGTCGAGCGCGGCTGGGGACGTGTCATCAACATCGGTTCGGACGCGGGCCGCGTCGGCTCGTCGCTCGAGGCCGTTTATTCGGGGGCCAAGGGCGGCATCATCGCCTTCACCAAGACCCTCGCCCGTGAGGTCGCAACCAAGGGTGTCACCGCGAACACGGTGTGCCCCGGCCCCACAGACACTCCCGCGCTCCGCAAGTTCGCCGACAGCTCGGGCCAGGAGGCCGACAAGGTGATCGGAGGCATGACCCGCGCCGTGCCGATGAAGCGCCTCGGGAAGGCAGAGGACATCGGTGCCGCGGTGGCGTTCTTCGCGTCCGACGCGGCCGAATTCGTCACCGGCCAGACCCTGTCGGTCAGCGGTGGCCTGACGATGTCCTGACGGGCACATCCATTCGGAAGGTGCGGCTCGGTTTCCGGGCCGCACCTTCGGCATTCGCGGGCTCAGTCGGTAACGATCGTTATCGGTTGTGCCTATGATCGCTACATGACGAACAATGGTGATACAACGGATTTCGTATCCTGGACGGCAGTCGGTGAGTTCGAGGACATCCGATACGAACACAGCGGCGACGGGATCGCGAAGATCACGATCTGCCGTCCGGAGGTGCGCAACGCGTTCCGGCCACAGACACTGATGGAGATCTCCGAGGCGCTGGTCGACGCCCGCGAGGACTCTTCGGTCGGCGTCATCGTGCTGACGGGTGAGGGGCCGGACGCGTTCTGCTCGGGTGGCGACCAGCGGGTGCGCGGCGACACCGGCTACCTCACCGAACCGGGCAAGGCGGGAAGCGTCGGCCGGTTCCATGTCACCGATCTGCAGATCCAGATCCGGCGCCTGCCGAAGCCCGTGGTCGCCATGGTCGCCGGCTACGCGATCGGCGGCGGGCACATCCTGCACCTGGTCTGCGACCTCTCCATCGCTGCGGACAACGCCCGGTTCGGTCAGGTCGGCCCGAAGGTCGGGTCGTTCGACGGCGGCTACGGCGCGGGGTTGCTCGCCGAACTGGTCGGGGTGAAGAAGGCCAAGGAGATCTGGTTCCTGTGCCGGCAGTACGACGCGCAGCAGGCGCGTGAGATGGGCTTGGTCAATACCGTTGTCCCCCTTGCCGACCTCGAACGGGAAACGGTGCAGTGGTGCCGCGAGATGCTCGAGCTCTCACCGTTCGCGCTCCGCCTCATGAAGGCGAGTTTCAATGCGGCCGAGGACGGCATGGCGGGCATCCAGCAGCTCGCCCACGATGCGAACCTGCTCTTCTACTCGACAGACGAGGCGAAGGAAGGCCGGGAGGCGTACAAGGCCAAGCGGCGGCCGGAGTTCGAGAAGTTTCCACGCCGCCCCTGATCTTCCATTTCGGTCCGATAATTAGTATGGTTGGGTCAATACCTCACGTGAGTGCCACGGTGTGCCGACGCACACTTTGCCGCTCACGTGGGATTGGACCGAAAAGGATGGTGTGCATGTCGGAAACCGCAACGCCCGCAGTCGCATGGAGCGACGTCGATGCCGGCGTCATGACGATCACGCTCCAGCGCAGGCCGGCGAACGCGCTCGGGCTGCCGATCATCGACGGGCTGAACGCCGCGCTCGACGCGGCGGATGCCGACGGCTCGGTGAAGGTGATCGTCATCCGCTCCGACATTCCGGGCTTCTTCGCGGCCGGCGCCGACATCAAGCACATGTCGTCCGTGGACGCGGGGTCCTTCACTGCGTACGGCGATCGACTCCGTGGGGCCCTCGACCGGCTCGCGTCGGCCGATCGCATCACGATCGCCGCGGTGGACGGCCTTGCGCTCGGGGGCGGCCTCGAACTCGCCATGGCCTGCACCCTTCGGGTCGGCGGAGCGGACGCGAAGTTCGGGCTGCCCGAGGTGAAGCTGGGACTGATTCCCGGAGCCGGTGGAACGCAGCGCCTTCCGCGCCTCGTGGGCCGCGGTCGTGCCCTCGACATCATGCTCAGTGCCCGTCAGGTCCTCGCCGCCGAGGCGCACGCGATCGGCCTGATCGACCGGCTCGTCGACGCCGGCACCGCAACGGATGCCGCTCTGGCGCTCGCGGCCGAGCTGTGCACGATGTCGCTGGCCGCGCAGCGCGCCGTCATCCGCACGGTAGACGCGTCGTTCGACACGCCACTCGAGGAGGGCTTCCGGTTCGAGGTGGCCCAGGAACAAGATCTGTTCGAGAACGGAGAGGCCAAGGAGGGCATCACCGCCTTCCTGGAGAAGCGCGCCCCGCGCTTCTCCTGAACGCCATGTCGGTCGTCAGTGCACATGCCCATGTGCGACGGTGGGGCACTGTCAGGGATTCCTCCACGTGGCGGTTCAAGATATTTTTATCGGACCAAAGACCGGCAGGAGGTGGGTAGATGATGCGGGACGACTCGAAACGCTCGTTCACCGGGCCGCTGTCGGGCATGAAGGTGATCGAAATCGGTTCGATCGGACCGGGTCCGTTCTGCGCCATGCTCCTTGCCGATCTCGGCGCGGACGTGATTCGCGTGGATCGCGCCACGGGTTCGGGGCTGGTGGGGCCGAACGCCGACTTCCGCACGGAACTGCTGCACCGCGGACGTCGCTCGCTCGCCGTCGACCTCAAGCATCCCGACGGCGCCGCCGTGGTGCTCTCGCTCGTCGCGGACGCCGACGTCCTGATCGAGGGCTTCCGCCCCGGGGTCGCCGAGCGGCTCGGCATCGGACCGGATGACTGCGCGCAACGCAACGCTCAGCTGATCTACGGCCGCATGACCGGTTTCGGTCAGGACGGCCCACTCGCTCAGCACGTCGGCCACGACATCAACTACGTGGCGCTGAGCGGTGCCCTGTCGCTGATCGGGCGCAACGGCCAACCGCCCACCCCGCCGCTCAGCCTCATCGGCGACTTCGGCGGCGGAGGAATGCTTCTCGCGATGGGCGTCCTGTCGGCGCTGTTCGAGAGGCAACGCTCGGGACGCGGACAGGTGGTCGACGCGTCGATGGTCGAGGGCGCCGCACTCCTCGCGACGCCGTTCTTCGGGTTTGCGCAGACCGGGGTGTGGGGCGAACGCGGCACGAACATCGTTGACAGCGGTGCGCCCTACTACGACGCCTACGAGACCGCGGACGGAAAGTGGCTGGCCGTCGGTGCGATGGAACCGCACTTCTACGCCGACCTGGTCGCGTTGCTGGAACTGCCCGACGACCTGCCGGACCAGAACGACCGCTCGCAATGGCCTCAGATGAAGAAGGTCTTCGCCGACGCCGTGCGCGGCCGCACACTCACGGAATGGCTCGAGGCGGGAGAGGGACTCACACCCTGCATATCGCCCGTCCTCGAGGTCGACGAGGCGCCGTCGCACCCGCACCACGTCGCCAGAAATGCATTTGTCGACGTCGACGGTCTCGTCCAACCGGCGCCGGCGCCCCGATTCAGCCGGACGGCGGCCACCGTGGACCGCCGTCCGCCGATGCCGGGGGAACACACCACCGAGATCCTGACCGACTGGGGAATCGACCCGGGCCGCAGCGCCGACTGGCTGCGCTCGGGGGCGGTGCGCGAGGCCGCAGCAGAGACCTGACCCGCCGGGCCGTTGACGTCCGGACCACCACGAAACGTGTGGCGACCACCTGGGGTCGCCGAACTGAGAAGGAGTGCACTCGTGACCGAGCCCACGACATGGGAGACGTTCACGCTCGAGCGGCCGGAACCCGGCATCGCCGTCGTGACGTTGAATCGTCCCGAACGGATGAACTCGATGACGAACACCATGTTCGTCGAACTGGAGAAGGTCGCGCTGCAACTGGACCACGAGCATGACCTGCGCGTCGTGATCCTGACCGGTGCCGGCAAGGCCTTCTGCGGTGGCTTCGACCTCGACGATGCCGACGAACTGTCGTCGATGACACCGATGGGCATGCTCGACCAGCAGGAACTGGCCGCACGGGCACTTTCGGCGATCCGCAGCATCCGGGTCCCGGTGATCGCGGCCGTCAACGGTGCGGCCGCCGGTGGCGGGCTGTCCCTGTCTCTCGCCGCCGATATCCGGATCGGATCGCCTGCCGCGCGGTTCAACGCGGCGTTCGTGCGGATCGGACTGTCGGCCGGCGACTTGGGGGCGTCGTGGCACCTGCCCCGGCTCATCGGTCCGGCGCGGGCCGCCGAGTTCGCCTACACCGGCCGCTTCATCGAAGCCGTCGAGGCGGAGTCCCTCGGACTGCTCAACGCGGTCGTGCCCGCCGAGTCGCTGCTCGACGAGGCGCTCGCGATGGCCCGCCTGATCAGCGCGAATTCACCTGCCGGAGTCCAGCTGTCCAAGCGTGCACTCCACGCGAACATGGAAGTGTCCTCCTACGCGGCGGCGCTCGAACTCGAGAACCGCGGTCAGGCGCTGCTCACTCGCGGCGACGACATGCCCGAGGCGCTGGCCGCGTTCAAAGAGAAGCGCAGCCCGAAGTTCACGGGAAGGTGAGCCAGATGACGCAGACCGAAGTGCGGGAGAATACGGCGGTGCTGAGCGATTACGAGCCGCCCCAGTTGGACACCCTCACCCTCGATGTGCTCGACGGCAAGATCGCCGTCCTCACGATCAATCGGCCCGACCGGATGAACTCGATGACCGTGAAGATGTTCGAAGAGTTCAACACCGTCGCGTACGCGTTGCGCGATACCGACGCGCGGGCCCTGATCATCCGAGGCGCGGGCGACCGGGTGTTCTGTGCCGGGTTCGATCTGGACGAGATTCACGTCATCACCGAAATGGGTGTGCGCGAGTTCCTGCGGTTCCAGGAGACCGCGACCGGTGGGTTGGCAGCGCTGTACCACCTGCCGTTCCCCGTGATCGCGGCGATTCACGGTGCTGCTGCGGGTGGCGGGATGGCACTCGCACTCGCCGCCGACATCCGCCTCGTGGCGCCGACCGCGAAGTTCAACGCGGCGTTCGTCAAAGTCGGCCTGTCCGTGGGGGAGCTGGGCACATCGTGGAAGCTCACCCGGCTCGTCGGACCGGGCCGCGCCGCGGAGATCGCGTACACCGCACGCTTCGTCGACGCGGAGGAAGCCGCCCGAATCGGGCTGGCGAACCGGGTGGTGCCGAGCGAGGACCTGTTCGACGAGGCCGTCGCGGTGGCCGAGGCGATCGCGTCGAACTCCCCGGGTGGCGTCCGGATGTCGAAGCGTGCTCTACAACGGAACCAGGAAGTGACGTCGTACGCGGCGGCGCTCGAGCTGGAGAACCGGGGACAGGCGCTGCTGACCCGGTGCGCCGACATGCCGGAGGCGCTCGCGGCGTTCAAGGAGAAGCGGGCGCCGCGCTTCACCGGGCAGTAGGAATTAACGAATGACGACACGGATGGAGGCGAGCGCATGACCTGGGAATGGACGCCCGACACGCTCGGTGCGCTGGAGACGTTCCTGCGCGAGCGCGGGATCACCGAGGGCCCGCTCACGACCGCCCGGATCGGCGACGGACATTCCAACCTGACGTTCCTCGTGTCAGACGGGGTCCGTCAGGTGATCGTCCGCCGACCGCCGCCTCCCCCGGTTCCGCCGGGCGCCCACGACATGCTGCGGGAGGCGCGCCTCGTCGGCGGCCTCGCGGGCAGTGGCGTGCCCGTGGCGGACGTCCTCGCCGTCGGCCAGACCGGCGACGTGCTCGACGTTCCGTTCTACGTGATGGACTACGTTGCCGGTCCGGTGGTCACCATCAAGACACCGCCGGCGCTCAGCGTGCCCGCGGATCGTCGCCGGATCGGTGAGGCACTCATCGACACCCTCGCAGCGCTGCACGCGGTGGACTGGCAGGCCGCCGGACTGGGTGATCTCGGCCGCCCGGACGGATTCAACGAACGTCACCTGCGCCGCATGGGCAGGTTGGTGGCAGCCGAGGACGGGACGCCGCCGCCGGAGTTCGCGGACATCGACGCATGGCTCGGCGCCCACGTGCCCGCCGAATCCGGTGCGGCGATCATTCACAACGACTACCGCATCGGAAACGTCATCCTCGCCCCCGACTCCCCGGGACGTATTGCCGCGGTGCTGGACTGGGAGCTCGCGACGATCGGCGACCCCCTGTTCGATCTTGGCTACTTCCTCACGTCGTATCCCGTCGCGGGGGAACAGCGCACGCCGACCGAGGACCTGGGTGTGGCCGTGCTCGAGGAGGGGTATCCCACCCGCGACGAACTGGCTCAGCGGTATGCGGCCGCCACCGGCGCCGACCTGTCGAACCTGAACTGGTACACGGCTCTGGCCCTGTGGAAACTGGCGGTACTGTACGAGTATGGACGTCGGCGGGCCGTCGCCGGAGTCGGCGACGAGTACTACCGCGACGGGGCACTCGTGCGCTCCTTCCTCGACGCCGCGCACCGGGCGGCAGGGTTGGCACCGTCGGTAGTGTGACGACGCGGGTGAGGCGGTCGGTACGCGAGTGGACCTCGACGTACCGACCGCCTCGTGCATGTCGAGATCACGTCCGATGGCACGTGACCGTCGCTGTGGTGCAGGTTTTTCCGGATCGATTGCGCGCGACGACCTGGACGACGGCGAAGCTGCGGCCACGGTAGATCACCCGGGGTGCGAAGGTGATCGGCTCGGTGCCGGGGCACGGCCGCACGAATGCCATTGCGATCGACGTCGTCTGGAATTCCGTGTGCGGTGCTACCGCGGAGTGGCCGGCGATCTCGGAAGCGCACAGGAGGATACCGCTGTGGATATTGCCGAGCGGATTGCAGAGCGCCTCCGCGGCTTCCAGTTCCAGCCCTGCGGCGGCGTTGTCCCGTCGGTGATGGGCGCCGAGTAGTTCGACGATCGACGTGGCGGTCGCCCGTGCGCGGACGTCGTCGGGCACGGATCCCGAAGGCGCCGCCGCGGCGATGAATCGCAGTCGGGCGCTCCCGAGGGCCACGATCTGTCCGCTCTCGTCGAGGATCCGACCGGTCGCTACGCCGCCGTCCCCGTTGACGGCGACGACAGTGCTGTCCGCCCGCAGGATCGAGCCGTCGAGGGCGGGGCTGCGGGTGAAGTCGAGGTGAAGTTCCGTCGTGACGGCCCATTGTCCGTCCTGACAACATGCGGTGATCGGGTAGCCGGTCACGTCGTCTATCAGGACGCCGAGTGCGCCGCGGCACGGCAGTCCGCGGTGGTCGGACAGCCACGGTCCGGTCGGCATGTGGGTTCTGCCATGGGCCGCGTCGCCCGTGACGGGAGCTACCCGGAACAGCGCTTCGACGCCGGTTTCGACGACGGCAGCGCGGTGGTGTTCTCGATGCTCATGTCTCTCCTGGACAGCTGGTGCGATGCGAAATGCGTGGCACATGGCGAAGGCCTGCCGGCCGGGACTGTGTCGTCACCGGCAGGCAGGCCTCGTATGTGGGGGTCAGACTCCGCGCTGCGCTTTTGCGGCTTCGCTGGCGGCCTTGCTCTTCTCCCGGGCGGTGGCCCAGTCCTCGTTGGTCATCGATGTCAGTCCGGCGAAAGTGCCGGGGCCGGCGAGCATCTGGCCGCCGTCCATGGCGATGGTCTGGCCGGTGAGGTAGTCGCAGGCGTCCGACAGCAGGAAGATGGTGAGGTTGGCGAGTTCTTCCATCGTGCCCATCCGGCCCATCGGTACCTGGTCGGCCTGGGTCGCGCCGACGGCACTCTTTTCGGTCGGGTTGAGCATCTCCCACGCGTAGTCGGTCGGGATCGGACCCGGGGCCAGCGCGTTGAGGCGGATGCCGTAGCGGGCCCATTCGACGGCGAGTGACATCGTCATCGAGTGCACGGCGGCTTTTGCCATCGCGGACGGGACGACGAACGCGGAGCCGCTCCAGACCCAGGTGGTGAGGGTGGACAGGACGACGCCCTTGGTGCCGCCGTCGATCCAGCGGCGGCCCGCGGCGTGGGTGGTGTTGAAGGATCCGTTCATCACGGTGGAGGTGACGGCCTCGAAGGCGCGTGGGCTGAGCGATTCGGTGGGGGCGATGAAGTTGGCTGCGGCGTTGTTGATCACGCCCGTGAGCGGGCCGTGCAGCGTCCAGATCTCGTCCATCGCCGACGACACCAGGTCGGCGTTGCGGACGTCGACGGTCTGCCAGTGGACCGAGCCGGGTCGGGAGACCGACGCTTCCGCCGCGGCTTCTTCGAGGACGGCGGGCCGCCGGCCCCACAGGTGGACTTCGGCGCCGTGGTCGACGAGGTGCCGGGCGACGCCGCGGCCGAGGCCGGTGCCGCCGCCGGTGATGAGCACGCGCTTGCCCGCGAGGGCGTCGGACGCGAAGGGAGAAGTGGTCATGCGGTGGTCCTATGGTCGGGAACTTGGGCTACAGGCCCAGGCTCTTACTGATGATCTCGCGCTGAATCTCGTTGGTGCCGCCGTAGATCGGCGGAGCCAGGGAGCGGCGAACCTGTTCCTCCATGCCGTATTCGCGGGTGTAGCCGTAGCCACCCATCATCTGCATCGCCTCGAGTGCGGTCTTCTTCGCGATCTCGGTACATTTCAGCTTAGCCATCGACCCCTCGCGGTTGAGGTTGTCTTCCTCGCCGGCATCGATCCGCTCGGCCACCTCGTACACGAACGACTTCGCGAAGGCGATCTCCGTGGCGAGATCCGCGATGCGGTGACGGATGGCCTGGAAACTGCTGATCTTGTGACCGAACTGCTCACGCTCGGTGACGAAGGCGATCACGTCGTCGAGCGATCGCTGTGCTCCGCCGAGTGCCATCGTCGCGATGATGAGGCGCTCGACACTGAGCCCCCGCATGAGGTGACGCCACGCCTGGTTCGGAGTACCGACGACAGCGCTCGCCGGAACCGCGACGTCGGTGAAGTACAGGTCGTTGCAGGTCCGGGCCTCCATGGTCTTGATCTCGTGGATCTCGAGGCCGGGTGTGTCGGTCGGCACCATGAACAGGGTCAGGCCCTGGTGTTTGCTACCGGTCGTGTCGGTCCGGGCGAGGAGGAGGATGTGCTCGGCGATATGGGCCGCGGAGATCCAGGTCTTCTGCCCGTTGATGACGTAGTGGTCGTCGACCAGTTCCGCTTTGATCCGGACACCACCGAGGTCGGAACCCGCACCGGGCTCGCTGAGGGCGATCGCCTCGAGCTTGCCGGACGCCATGTTGCCGACGATCGTGCGCTTCTGTTCCTCGGTGCCGTAGCGCAAGTACGTCTGGGCGGCGGTGAGACCGGTGGAGTAGGCGGTGATGGGGGCGAGGCCGCGTGCAGACTCCTCGAGGAAGATGCACTCCTCGACCATTCCGGCGCCGCCACCTCCRTACTCCTCCGGCAGCGACACGGCGAGCCAGCCGAGGCCGGCGAACTTGTCGAGAATGACGGGGCTGTTCGCCAGTGTGCCGCCCTCGGTCAGCAGGTCGCGTTGCTGGAGGGTCTTGCATTCGGCGGCGCAGAACTCGCGGACGGCGACCGCGAACTCTTGTTGCTCTCTAGTGAAACGCATAGCGGCGGCTGCTCTCTCGCGTGAGGGGGTTCGGGTCGACGCGGCCGGCGGGAGGCGGGGCGCGTACGCCCCGCCTCCCGGATCTGTCAGGCCCCGCGAAACTTGGAGAAGTCGGGCTTGCGCTTCTCGTTGAACGCGCTGATACCCTCGATCGCCTCGGCGGACTCACCGAACAGCTTGAGCGTCGAGTAGGCCATGTTGCCCTGCGCGATGAAGTGCTCGGTGTCGGCATTGAGGGACTGCTTGAGTACCTTCAGCGACGTCGGCGACAGCTGCAGGATTTCGTCCGCCCAGGCCCGGACCTCCGCCCGCAACTGGTCACCGGGCACCACCTTGTTGACCAGGCCCCAGTCGAGGGCCTGCTCGGCGCTGTAGCGGCGGCACAGGAACCAGATCTCCCGTGCGCGCTTCTCGCCGATTGCCCGCGCCAGGTAGCCGGTGCCGAGTCCGGCGTCGAACGACCCGACGCGCGGGCCGTTCTGCCCGAAGATTGCGTGCTCGGCGGCGATGGACAGATCGCACAGCAGGTGCAGCACGTGACCGCCACCGACCGCGACACCGTTGACCGCGGCGATCACGGGCTTGGGGACGTCCCGGAGGACGCGGTGGAGTGCCTCGACCTCGAACAGTCCGCTGTCGGACGGGCCGTAGTCACCGGTCTCCATCCGCTGCTTCTGGTCGCCACCCGAGCAGAACGCCTTCTCGCCGGCGCCGGTGAGAGCGATCGCGCCGACCTCGGAGCTGCCCCACGCCTTCTTGAACGACTTCACCAACTCGTCGACAGTCCGCGCACGGAACGCGTTGTACCGGTCGGGCCGGTTGATCGTGATCCAGGCGAGTCCGTTCTCGACCTCGTACGTCACATCCGTGAAGTCACTCGTGAAGTCACTCATCGACCTGTTGGTCCTTTCGTGTTGCCCGCGGGACGTGAGCCCCGCGAAGTTCTTTTGGTCTTACCTTATGACGAAGGTAGCGCTGATAACGAGCGTTTTCAAGAGCGACGGTGAATAATGCAGTGACCTGCAGTGATATCGGAGCAAGGTCTGCAATATCCGTCCGATTTCTGGTTGTCGCGTCCCCATCCTCTGCACAGCAGAACCTTCTGTACGTGTGCGCCCGGTCACATTAGTGTTCGGGTCGTCGAGATGACGACCACCCGACTCGCAAGCCCAAACTCCCGGAGAGCCGTGCTGTAGCGCTCCGGTCACGGCGTGTCCCGCCATGAGCGTGATGAGGAAATCATGAGTGCAACCATCCAACGGGATCGGCAGATACCCGGACTGATCGCAGACTCCGATCGAGACGAGCCCACGCCCGACGTCATAGAGGGGATTCGCGCGCGGTTCCCCACCGAAACCGAATACGATCGGATGTTGACCCGCAAGATGGAGCGGCGGGCGGGGGAGGGTTATCGCAGCCTCGATCTCGACCTTCTCACCGCGGCGCTCGAGAACATGCTGAGGGAAGTACTGCCGTCTTCGCGGTTCGAGGTCCGAAACGCGCGGTGGCTGACAGGTGGGGCGTCGAAAATTCAGATGGGTTTCACGCTGCGCTACGACGACTCCGTAGCCGGTGAGGTGACCGAGGATCTGGTCTTGCGCATGGAGCCGCCCGAGTCACTGAACGCCACCAGCCGGATGCGGGAATTCGAGGTGATCAACGCCCTCGCCGGAACGGTTCCCGTTCCGACGGTCCGGTGGGTCGACGAGGACGCCAGGTGGTTCCCGGAGCCGGCGCTCGTCTATACGTGGGTGCACGGATCCGCGAAGCCCAGCCGCGCCCAGAGCCGGATCGCCGGCATCGGGATCAACTTCGGTCCCGAACTCCGAGAAGTCTTGGCACCGCAGTTCGTCGATCTTCTGGCACGCATTCACACATTCGACGTGACGGCGGCAAAGCTGGATCACTACGAGAAGCCCGCCGTTGCCACTACCGAGAGCGCACTGTGGCAATTGAATCGGGCGAGGCGGGTATGGGAGGAGGACCGCGGCGAAGACTTTCCGCTGCTCGATGTGGCGGCGGGTTGGCTGGAGGACAACCTGCCTGTTCTCGACCGTGTCAGTCTCGTCCACGGCGACTACCGCGGCGGAAACTTCCTGTTCGACGAGAACACCGGATCCGTCACGGCCATTCTCGACTGGGAGCGCAGTTTCCTCGGCGACCGCCACCGCGACCTGGCGTGGGCGACGCTGTACCCGTTCGGCCATCCGTCCGAGGACGGTTCCGAATTCCTCGCGACCGGACTGCTGCCGACCGCCGTTTTCTTCGAGATGTACGAGCAGGCATCCGGCCTGACCGTCGATCCGGACAAACTGACGTTCTACCGGATTCTGAACGAATACCAGTCCGTCGTCACCGCGCTGGGCTCGGCCTACCGCGTCTCGAAGCTGGGGAAGACCCACCAGGACGTTCTACTGACAGGACTCGAGGCGACCGGATACCTGATGGCCCATCAACTCGGCCAGGATCTCGAGGAGGTTTTGTGATGGCGAACAAGTCCGCGAACACGTTCGACGCTGCCGCCCGCTCCCTCCGCATGACGGTGACACCGGCGCTGGGCGAATCGAACTCGCTGGCCGCAGAGCAGGTGAGGGTCATCGCCGGCGTCCTCGACTTCTATCGCGACCGCGCACACCACGAGTATCCGCGGAAGCAGTACGAGTTCCGAACATATCTCGCTCTCGCAGAACGGCTCAGCGGCTACGAGAAGGTCGATCGCACTGCCCGATCACTGCTCGCGGACGCACTCGAGAATGCGCGCCGCACCGATCGGCTCGCCGTTCCCGAGTACGGACAACTCGACCGGGCCACGGACGAGTTGACGCGTGCGATTGCCGGGATCATCCGATCGGCGCGAACCACTGACCCGGCCACGGGCGCCGAGGTCAGCCGCATCGTGCTCGAACACTCACGACCACTCGTCGAGTTGCAGCGGTCGTGGTTCCTCCCTCAGGGTGTCGATCCGGACCCGCATAAGGTCCCGCCGCTCCGCTCTCTGCTCGGCGACACCGCCGCCACGCCTCTCGCGCACTAGCCAACGCAGCGTCTGCCTCATGGATCAGGAGAAAACATGTCATCCGAGGTGATCACCACCGCCCCCGACAGTACGGTCTCGACAGCCGTGCGTCGGCGCGCGATCTCCGCCGCTAGTTTCGGAACCTTTGTCGAGTACTACGATTTCGTCATCTACGGCTACGTGGCGACCTACATCGCGCAAGCCTTTTTCCCCACCGGGAACTCGTTCGTCAGCCTGCTGTTGACCTTCGGTGCCTTTGCCGCCAGCTTCGTGGCACGCCCCCTCGGTGCGGTGATCTTCGCGCCGCTGGGGGACAAGTACGGCAGGCGGACTGTCCTCTCCGTCGTCATCATTCTCATGACCCTCGCCACGGCGGGCATCGGGCTGCTGCCCACGTAMTACCAGATCGGTGTCGCCGCACCGATTCTCCTGATGACGCTTCGACTCGTGCAGGGAATCTCCGCGGGCGGCGAATACGGTGGAGCGACATCACTCATCGCCGAGTTCGCGCCGCCTTCGCGGCGCGGGTTCTTCGTCGGATTCATCTCGCTGACCGTCGGCGGGGCGATGTTGTTCGGATCGGGAACGGCGATGGTGCTGACCAGGACGCTGTCAGCCGAGTCGATGGCGGCGTGGGGGTGGCGGCTGCCCTTGCTGCTGTCACTGCCGCTGGGGCTGATCGGTCTGTACATCCGCTTCCGGCTCGAGGAGACCCCGGCATTCACCGCTCTTTCCCGGGAGGGGCGCGTGCAGAAGTCGCCGCTGCTCACGACGCTGAGACGGGACTACCGCTCGGTTCTCATCGGCATCGGTATCGCGGCGACCAACTCGTGCATGATGGCCCTGTACTTCATCTACATGCCGTCCGCGCTGAAGGAGTTCACGGATTTCTCCGCCGCCGACGCCCAGTTGATCACGTTCGTCGGACTGGTGGCGTATTGCGTTGCAGTGCTCCCCTTTGCGCGGATGTCCGATCGAGTGGGACGGATACCGCAACTCCTCGTCTCGTCGGCCACGTTGATCGTGCTGATCTATCCGTCCCTCGTGATGCTCTCGAGCGGTGTACTCGCGCTCGCGGTCGCCGCGATGGTGGTCGTGACCCCCGTGGTGGCCGCGAACATCGCCGCAGTGACACCCCTGCTGACCGAGATGTTCGGGACCGACACCCGGTACACGGGCCTGTCTCTCGGCTGGCAGATGTCGACGACCCTCTTCGCCGGTCCCACCCCCATCATCCTTGCCGCCCTCGCCGGGCTCGGTGGAGCGACTGTCCCGGCCTTCTACGCGATGGCCGTCGTCGCACTCACCGTGATCGCCGGCATCTTCGCGGCGCGCGGCTGCACGATCCCGAGCCCTCTAGACCAACCACTCAGAACTGAGGAATGAGAACAATGGCATTTGGCGCCGAACACTTCGAGTACCAGAATCCCCCTGCGGCCGACCATCTGTGGGTCGAGACGATCCTGTTTCCGATCGTCATTCCGGAGGCGAATCTCTACACCCTGATCTACACGAATGTGCGCCCCAGTCTCGGGGTGATGTGGAACCAGGTCATGGTCTGCGGTTCGCTCACCGACACCCGCGCGGAACTGTTGCACTACAACGAGAATCCGCATCTCCCTGCGCCGGCATCCTTCACGCGGATCGATTCGCCGATCGGACTGTCGATCGATGCGGTGGACGCACCGCGCAAGTTCCGCATMGACTACGTCGCCGACGACGGCACCGAGATCCACGTCGACTGGGTGAATCTCATGGACCCGTTCGACATTCACGATCCGAAGCACAGCCCGCAGGCCGGCGCGGCCTCGGACATCCACGCCGACCTGGAGGTCGGTGCGCACAAGTCCGTCGGGCACGGCGATGCCACCGGGCGTGCGACCGGGACGATGATCGTTCGCGGCCGCGAGTACATCGTGGATTCCATCGAGCGGATGGATCGGAGTTGGGGACCGCGTGACCCCATGAAGGCCGGAAAGCCGAACCACATCGTGTCGGCGACCTTCGGTGAAGACCTCGCCTTCCACATGATCTGTCCCTGGAATCCCGAGGCGGCAAACCCGAACGCTTTCCAGCTCTCGCACGGATACGTGTTGGACGACGGCGAGGTCTACGGCCTCACCGACGAACTGGAGATGACCAGCACGCACCTCGGAATGGTGTGTACCGGCATCGACATGACGGTCACCGATGTGCGCGGGAAGAAGTTCCGACTCCAGGCCACGCCCCACATCGGGGCGCCCTGGATCGCGGCGCCGACCGCGATGGTGCACAACGCCCTGATGCGCTGGACCTGCGCGGGCCGGGAGGGCTACGGGGTCGTCATGAGTACTCGGCACCTGTCCGAGTTGAATCGGAAGTTCGGGCGATTCCAGGCCGAGACACGCGGACTTGTCTGCGTCTGAGCGACCCGCCGGAACCTCGGGTGCGGCGTGCTGGAGACCCTTTTCGGATGCTGCGAAGTCGGACTATCATCCCGGTATGAGGACGAGGCCGATCAGTAAGCCGACTTACATGATCGAGTCCGTGCACAATGCGCTTCTGCTGCTGAACGCAGTCCGCGACCACGGCAGCCTCCGGTTGAAGGACGCCGCCGAAGAGATTGGCGTGGCCGAATCGACTGCCCACCGACTGCTGGCCATGTTGGTCTACCACGGCTTCGTCGTCCAGGACGAATCACGGCGGTACCTACCAGGGCCGTCGATGGGAGTCGGGCCCACCGGTTCGTCCTGGACCCGGACATTCCGCGACGCCTGCCTCGACTCGATGCACGAACTGTCCTCTCTGACAGGGGAGACCGTGAATCTGGTCGTGCGGACCGGGGTCGAGTCGCGAGTGATCGGAGCCGTCGAGTCGGAGCGGCTGCTCCGGGTCGGTAATCGTCAGGGTCACGTCCCGCCTGCACGAACGTCGGCCGGCGGCCGGGTGCTGCTCGCGCAACTCGACGACACTGCACTCGCCGATCTCTATCGGTCCGACCATGCGCTCTCGGCCGCCCGGCTGTCGCCGGCGGAGTTCGCTCAGCTGCAGAGGGAACTGCGAGCGGTGGCCGAGAAGGGTTACGCGACAGCGGTCGACACGGTCGAGGTCGGCTTGTCCTCCGTCGCGGTCTGCCTGCGTAACGGCGAGGGTGTGGCTCTCGGCGCTCTGGTCGTGGCGATGCCCACAACCCGACTGCAGGCCGGCCTGGAATCGGGAGTCGTCACCCAGATGCGCAGGGCAGCAGACAAAATCGAGTCTTGTGTTCGTGATCTCAGGCCGTCCGACGCTGTGTAAGTCGTGTCGCGAACCTCGCTCCCGACAGGCCTTTATCCGAAAAGTATTTCGCGCCAACGATGTACTGATTCACCCGGGATTTCCACATTTCTCTTTTTGGTCCGATAGTTCTATAGTATGATCGGCATCACAGGGCGATAGTCCCGAAATCAGGAGCGAGATGACCATCATCGCAGCGCTCGCACGCGAGCCGCATTCGAAATTTCAGTTCCAGCAAGTATCCCTCGCGGAGCTTCGACCGGACGAGATCATCGTCGAAATTCGCGGTGTCGGAATATGCCACACCGACATTGCGGCACGCGACGGCATCTACGGACTTCCGTATCCGATCGTGCTCGGGCACGAGGGCAGCGGAATCGTGACTGCTGTCGGCGCCGAGGTGGCGACCGTGGCGCCCGGCGACCACGTCGTACTGTCGTTCAAGAGTTGCGGACGGTGCACTTCCTGCAAGTCCGACAACCCCGCCTACTGTCGCGACTTTGCCGTCGAGAACTACATCGGGACGCGTCCCGACGGGTCCCGGGTGCTCGAGTCGGAGGCCGGACCGGTATACAGCCACTTCTTCGGTCAGTCCTCCTTCGCGACACACGCCGTGGTCAATCCGCGGAACGTCGTCGCCGTCGATCCCGACCTGGACCTGGCGCAACTGGGTCCGCTCGGATGCGGGCTTCAGACGGGGGCGGGCGCGGTCATGCGGTCGATGCGATGCCACGCCGGGTCGAGCCTGGTGGTCCTCGGCGCCGGACCTGTCGGCCTCGCAGCGGTCATGGCGGCGTGTATTCAGGGCTGTTCGTCGATCATGGTCGTGGAACCGCACGAGGCACGGCGGGCGATGGCGACCGAGATGGGGGCGACRCACACCATCGACCCCACCGTCGACGGTGACCTGGCCGAACGGATCCGTGGCATCGTTCCCGACGGCGCCGACTACGTGTTCGACACCACCGGCCGCGTCGACGTCATAAACGGCGCCATCGCGTCAGTCGGCTGCAACGCCGTCCTCGGTCTCGTCGGTGTCCCTTCGGATTTCTCCGTCGACCTTCCGCTGAACATCGTCAGCACGATGCAAACGGGGCTGACGGTGAAGGGGATCGTCGAAGGGGACAGTGATCCGTCCGAGTTCATCCCAGAACTGATCGGGCACTATCGGGCCGGCCGATTCCCGTTCGACAAGATGATCACGAGATTTCCCTTGTCGGGCATCAACGAGGCAATCGCCGCGCAACACCGTGGTGACGTCATCAAGGCCGTTCTCGTCCCGGACGTGGACCTGCGGCTCTTCGTGTAGCCGCCCATTCGTGAAGGGAAAACGAAGACAGTGACAGAAATTCACTACGACACGTTGTACATCGACGGTGCCTGGGCGCAGCCACAGGGCGACGACCTGATCGCAGTGCGGTCACCGCTGTCCGAACAGCACATCGGGTCGGTGCCTCGGGGCACGGAAGCGGACATCGACGCCGCTGTCTCCGCCGCCCGGAGGGCCTTCGACGACCCCGAGGGGTGGAGTACCTGGTCGCCGGAGCGGCGCGGCGAAGTCCTGGACGCCTTCGCGACCGAACTCGAGAAACGCGGCGACGAGACCGCGCGCCGGGTGACAATCCAGAACGGTATGCCCACCACTGTCGCCCACGGCATCGAGGCGGTTTTCCCGGCGATTCTGGTGCGCTACTACGCGGACCTGATGAGAGGCGGCGTCGCCGACGAGGTACGCCCCGGCATGACGGGAGGGAGCACCCGCGTCGTCCACGACCCCACCGGCGTGGTCGCGGCCATCGTGCCGTGGAACGTTCCCCAGGGGATCACATTCCTCAAGCTCGCGCCCGCTCTCGCCGCCGGGTGCACGGTCGTTCTCAAGCCGGCCGAGGAAACGGTGTTCGACGCGTTCTCGGTGGCCGAGGCCGCGATCGCTGCCGGTCTTCCTCCCGGTGTACTGAACATCGTGCCGGCCGGACGTGAGGTGGGTGCCTACCTGGTCGCACATCCGGGCGTCGACAAGGTGTCGTTCACCGGTTCGACCGCGGCCGGACGATCGATCGCCGAGACCTGTGGACGGCTCCTGCGTCAGGTGACTCTCGAACTCGGCGGCAAGTCCGCCGCCATCGTGCTGGACGATGCAGACCTGTCCGAGCACTCCGAGGCCTTCTTCTCGGCGACACTCCTCAACAACGGCCAGATCTGCTGGCTCAATACCCGCATCCTGGTGCCCGAGTCGAACTACACCGCAGTGGTCGACAGCGTGACCGACATGGTCAAGTCACTGAAGATCGGGAACCCTCTCGACGCGAGCACCCACATCGGGCCGCTGGTATCCGCGAGACAACGGGACAGAGTCGAGGGGTACATCGCGAAGGGCCGGGCCGACGGCTTCGAGGTAACCGCCGGTGGCGGACGGCCGAGTGATCTGGACACGGGCTGGTTCGTCGAACCGACTGTGTTCGTCGGCGTTGACAACTCCGCGACCATCGCTCAGGAGGAGATCTTCGGACCGATCCTGACGGTGATCCCGTACCGCGACGAGGACGACGCCATCGCGATCGCGAACGACTCCGTGTACGGACTCGGTGGGTCCGTGTGGACCTCCGACCCCGCACGCGGTGAGGAGATTGCGTGCCGAATACGCACCGGAACGGTGGGTATCAACGCTTACTCGAACGATCCCTGGGCGCCGTTCGGCGGGGTCAAGGCGAGTGGCCTCGGCCGCGAACTCGGTCCCGAAGGTCTCCGCAGTTTCCAGAACGTCAAGTCGATCTACCGGGGTGCGTGAGCGCCCTCGGCTCCGAATGTCCTGACACCGAGAACTTTCAATCACGAGGCAGGAAATATGATCAAGCCCGAAGATGCCGACTTCCATCCCAACGACCCCGCGCAGAAGAGGTGGGCCGAGACGATCGGATTCTGGTTCGCAATCCCGGAGGAGAGGATCTACGGGAACATCTACGTTCTGGCAAGACCGAACGTAGGCGCGACGATCTCGTCGATCAATGTGGTCCAAGGCCACAATTCCGATCCGTTCAGCGTCGACTTCACCGATCCGCACATGCACGTGCCGTGCCCGGACTCGATGGTGAAATTCTCCTTGGAGAACGGACTGTCCGTCGAGGTCGACGCACCGCCGACCGGTTACCACTTCGAGTACGAGAGCCTGGCGGGTGTGTGCTCGATGGACATGCGGATCGAAGGCTCGATGCCGGCATGGGACCCGAACGACCCATCCGAGAATCCTCTGCTGTCGGTGGATCCCGAGCATTCCGATCTCGGGCTCGGTGATGCGTGGGCAGGTGGGCATCTCGACTTCCTCGGTCGCGTCTCCGGCACCCTCGAACTGCGCGGAAAGAAGTACACCATCGACTCGATGGGCGGCATGGACCGCAGCTGGGGCACCCGAACCGAACTCGGCCAGGCCGCGATCTCGTACGTGCACATCCCCTTCGACGAGAACTTCGGCATCCACCTCGTGATGGCGCTGAATCATGACGACGACGAGGTGAGCTACGGCCCGTTGCGGTTCGGATACGTCTACGAGGCCGGCAAGGTGCACGGGATCACCAGCGCGGAGATGGAGGGGAGCCAGGTGGACCTGCTTCCGACATCCAATCGCATCCGGGTGACCGACGAACGTGGTCGGACCTACGAGGTGTACGGATCGGCGGTGGCCAGCGCGCCGTGGTACACCTTCAGCCCGTCCTATGTGACCTTCCAGGCTCTGATGCGGTACGAGCTCGACGGCAGAGTCGGTTACGGCCTGATGGCCGACACCTGGGGGATCGAGTACCTGGCTGAGCGGACCTCTCGGCACGGTAGAGCAGCACGACGACTTGCTGCCGGAACGAGGGGTCGGTGAGCGCGATGGCGACGACAGTCGAGACCGTGGGTTCGGAAAGAGGAAGTGACCACCCGACGGAAGCGATGATCGACGTTGGGAAGCAGGAATTCCCGACGGATCCAGCCAGTCAGATCGCACTCGACATGAAGTTCCGTCGACGGAGTGGTCCGCCCTGGTCTCGGTCGACCCCGGAGGAGTTGACGAGCGCGCTGACGAGTTTCCTGGAGAAGCGAGTTGCGAGCGACTTCACGGTCACGGAAACCCGGTGGCTCACAGGCGGTGCGTCGAAAATCCAGATGGCGTTCACGTTGAACTGGTCCGATCCCGGCCGCGGTGCGGTCGCGGACCGCATGCTGCTCCGGATGGATCCGCCCGAGACGCTGAATGCGACGTTCAAACAGACCGAAGCGGAACTCATCTCCGCGGCGAGCGGGGTGTTGCCGGTACCGGCGGTCCGTTGGCTCGATGCGTACGGTGACGAGTTCCCCGAGCCGGCGCTGGTGTGCGACTTCGTCGACGGTGTCACGAAGCCGCAGACCACACGGACCGGGCAGGTATCCGGCCTCGGAACGAATTTCGGTCCCGAACTACGGGCCAAGCTTGCACCGCAATTCGTGAAACACCTCGCCGCTCTCCATTCCCTGGACGTATCCGACGTCGTGTCGGACGCGCTGGTCCGTCCCGACGCCGGCACCAGTCAGAGTGCGCTGTGGAGGCTGAACTTCGAGCGGCAGATCTGGGAGCAGGATCGCGGCGAGGACGTTCCGTTGATGGATGTCGCCGCCGGGTGGCTCGAACGGAATCTCCCGGTGACGGAGCGTGTCAGTGTCGTCCACGGCGACTTCCGCAGCGGCAATTTCCTTTTCGACGAGAAGTCGGCGACCATCACGGCCTGGCTCGACTGGGAACTCGGGTACCTGGGCGACCGGCACGCGGATCTCGCGTACTGCACCCAGCCTCTCTACGGTCACTATGCCGAGGACGGGAAGACGTTCCTGGCGAGTGGGATGTTGCCGAGGGAAGCCCTGTTCGAGGAGTACGAGAAGGCATCCGGCCTGGCGGTCGATCCCGCTCGCATCACGTGGTATTCGGTCTTCTGCAGCTACTACGCGATCGTGAAAACTCTGGCGACCTCGTACCGCGTGGCACGACTCGGCCGCTCGCACCAGGATGTACTGCTCGCCCGGCTCGAGGGTGTTGTCCCCGTCCTGACCCGCGAGCTGGGACAACTCCTCGAGAAGGTGGTCTGACATGGATTACACGACCAACACGGCGATCGCGTCGGTCAAAGCGTTGACCGAGGTGATCACCCCGGTCGTCGATGCCGGCGGTGATGCCCAGGCGATCGAACAGGTCCGGCTCGTCACCGACTTCGTCCGTTTCATCCAGGACCGTGTGGACTGGATCGGGGATCGGACACGTCGTCAGCTGCGCGAACAGGTTGCACTCGGACGGGAAATCCGGACTGACACCTCCTCGCTGCCGTCATCGGAGGCGTTCGAGAGCGCACTCGATGCCGCAGCGCGGGTGTCGGAGGACGCCGCAGTGACGGGGGAGCAGCAGCGGCAGGTGACCGAGGAACTGGCGTCGGCCATCAGTCGGGCGGTCCGGGAGAGCGATGTCCTGGACGATGCGGCGCGGAGCCGGATCGAGCGGGCAGTCGTCGCTGCGAGTCTTCGCCGAGCCGACGTCGACCGGGCATGGCTGTTGCCTCTCGGGTTCGATCCCGAGCCGAGCTCGGTGCGCAGCCTTCGGGTGGTATTCGCACCCTAGACGCGGCGCCTTTCCGTCAAGCCTCAGCGAGCAGAATCGAGACGAAGATTGTCACACAACGACGAGTTGACAGGCGGGAAGGCCGATACCGCCGATATGGTCTATTCGAGGCTGTCCGAGATAGTGGATGGTATCGGCATGAAGTCCGTTCACTACAAGATCCTCGGGCTCATCGCGCTGGGCGGACTGTTCAATATCATCGAGCAATACAACATCGGATTCGCCGCGCCGGGAATCATGGCCGAATGGGGCATCTCCAACGCCCAGGTCGGGTTTCTCTCGACGGCGACCTTCCTGGCAATGGCACTTTCCTCGCTCGTGTGTGGTCGGGTCGCCGACCGCTACGGCAGGAAGATGATCTTCACGGCGAACATTCTCATCTATTCCATGGGCGCACTGTTCTGTGCGCTGGCACCGACCTACGAATGGCTTCTGATCGCGCGTGTCGTCGTCGGGATCGGACTCGGCGGTGAGATGGCTCTCGGATACACCGTGGTCGCGGAGTTGATGCCGACGAGACGCCGCGGTGCAGCAACTGGCGCGATGAGTCTGACGCACGGCGGTGTGGGGATCTTCGCCGCTGCGGGCCTCGGAGCCGTCATCCTGGGGCCGCTCGCAGGTGTTGTCGGCGCCGAGGCCGGTGCGTGGCGAATTCTGCTGGGAGTGATGGTATTTCCTGCGCTTCTCGCTGTGTTCGTCCGGATGTACGTTCCGGAATCTCCGCGCTACTTGATCCGCGCCGGTAAGTACACGCAGCTGAATCGGACCTTGACGCTCATCTCCCAGGATCGACTTCGGCCGGGCAAGTCGGTTGAGGTCCTCGAGTACTTCGATTCAGCAGAAGGGGAGGGAGTGTCCGAGGAGAAGTCGTCGGCGGCGCAGCTGTTCCACGCGTCGATGCGGCGACGAACCTTCGTGTCGTGGGCGCTGGTGATCAGTCTTTTCGGTGCAGTCACTGTCTCGACGATCTTCATGCCGACGATACTCACATCGCTGGGCTTCGACGCCGGCACCAGTGCAGGACTGTCGACCCTGATCAACCTCGGAGGTCTACTCGGAGGTGTGCTCGGTGTTGTCGGGGCGCATCGGCTACCGCGGCGCAACGTTGGATTCGCCTGCACTGCGGTGAACATCGGTTTGGCGCTGGCGATTGCGTGGACAGATTGGGCGTGGGCGGCGTTGGTGTGTGCGTTCTTCCTCGCGTTCTCGCTGCAGATGTTGTCGGGAACGTTCTGGACATATCTGCCGGAGTTGTATCCCACGAGGATCCGGGCTCTCGGATCCGGGACGGCGATCACGGTCGGACTCGTCGTGGGCTCCGCGCTTGGACCGGTTGTCAGCGGATACGTGTACGACGGAGTTGGCAAAGCCGGAACGTTCGGCCTGATCGCGGCCCTGTGTGTCATGTTCGGTGTCGGGTCGGCAATCGGTCCCGAGACGCACAACCGGCGACTCGTCGAACGATGAGGCCGCCGTCCGGTGGCGCGGTGGCCGGAGGACTCGTCTCGGTCATCCCGCTGCCCGGGCGCGGATGCCCATCGCACCGCACACGGGGGCGGGCCAGTCGACGTCGGTGCGGGCGAGTTCCCGGTCGACGGCGTCGGCGACGTCGTCCGCGAAGGACACGACCCGGCGACTGGTGAGGTCGACGTGGGTCGCGGTGACCTCGAGTGTGCTGGCGAGGCGCTCGGTGGTGTCGTCGACGAGGAAGGCCATGGCGTGGACGACTTTGTCGGAGCGTTCCACGATCCGCGCGTGCACCGACACGCGATCGCCGACGTGGACTTCCGCGTGGTAGCGGATGTGATGCTCCGCGGTGAAGAATCCCTGGTCACGGGTGGTGCGGTAGTCGTCGGTTATGCCCATCCGATCGAACACTTCCGCGATCGCCTGCGCCTCGAGATCGAAATAGTGGCGGATGTTCATGTGGCCGTTCTCGTCCTCGTAGGCGGACGGAACGAGCACGGGCCCGCACTCGCGGGGTAGTGCAACCACCTGGTGGTATGAGGGGATTCCGGCTGGTGACGTCATCGGTCCATAATAACGATCGTTAACAGCGAGTGCTAGAATGCAACTGTGGACCGGAACAGGAAGATCCTCGACACCGCCGCAGAGCTGTTCTACGAAAAAGGCTTTCACGGAACGAGTGTCGATGAATTGGGCTCCCGCGCCGGTCTGAGCGGTCCTGCCATCTACCGCCATTTCTCCGGCAAGGACGAGATTCTGGCCACCCTGTTCGACGAGGCGATGGACGAGTTGATCGGCGCCACCGAACCGGTGCACGAGGACGCGGATCTCGATCTCCAGCGGATGATCCGCCACCACGCTCTCTACGCTGCCCGGCACCGCCATCTCGTGAACGTCAGCCAGCGGGAGGACCGGTCGCTGGTCGATCCGTGGCGGAAGGCGATCAACCGCCGGCGCAAGCAGTACGTCCAGGGGTGGGAGGCCGCGGTGACGCGGTCGATCCCCGCCGCGTCGCCGGCGGAGGTTTCGGTGGCAACCCAGTCCTGCCTGGGCATGATCTTCTCGATCGCGTACTGGCCCGCCAAGGTGACCCGCACCGCAGGGCTGGCCGATCACATGGTGCGGATGGCGACCGAGGGCCTGGACGCTTTCCGTAAGTAGTACTGCCTCTGCACCTACCGATAGGTGCAGAGGCAGTACTACTTCGGATTATGGTGCGAGGCTGGGGCGGTACGTGTAGGAGGATGACCGCGACAGCGCGAATTCGAAAATCCCGTACCCGGTCTGGCCGTTCCACCCGAACGTGCAGCAACGGTCGGTGAGGGCGGAGTCGAGAGTCTTCGGGCCCACGGTTCCGTCGAGGGGATAGACGTCGAACTCTTCGTGGTCGCGGCCACGAACCTTGCCGTGGTGTCCGCCATAGCCGCCGCCTGCCATGTAGCCGCCGCCTGCGGAGGCGTCCGCGTCGACGCGGTAGGTCGCACCGCCGGTAGTTACCACCTCCACTGCGCCGCTGACGAGGTCGTTGCCCGAGGTGAACACCAGGTCGTGCCGGACGTCGGTAATGTCGTCGAGTCGGCCGTCGTCGTGCATGACGGCGCCTTCCAACAGGATTCGCCCGCCATCTCGATCCTCGACGAGCAGGAACCCGAACGTGCGGTCCGGGAACTGCGCCTGGTACCAGATGTGCAGACCCTGGCCCCCGGACATGGTGCGTACCCCGCGGGAACGGTCCCGCAGTCCGTACCAGCCGCCGACGTCGGTGGTGGTTCCGTCGAGGGTGAGCGTGCCCTCGTACCGCCCGGGCTGGAACAGATGATCGAACGAGGTGACGTTTCCGTCGGTGTTCTCCACGTCCACCGACCCGAGCCAATACGGTGCGCGGGCGTGCCAGAGCAAATCTAGTTCGAGGCCGGTCTTGTTTTCGCCCAGCTGGATTCGCCAGGTTGAATTGTCGTCGACCGTCTCCCACCTCAGTGGTCCGACGGAGGCGCCGTCGGTCTCGGAGTGTTCGGTGGAGTAGCGGAGGTTGCGCTGCTCGGTCCCGGTGGTGAGGACGACGAAACCGTCCACGACGTTGCGGGGCGGGTAGACCCCGGCGCCGAGGATCACCGACGGCGCGGTACGCCCGTCCGGGTGAAGGTTGAACATGAACCGGTCGAAGAATTTCTCCGGCATGTCCTCGGTGGCGCGAGTCACCAAGGCGTCGTGAAATCCGTCGGTCATACGTGCTCCTTTTCTTCGACGATGACATTGTCGACGCCGATCTCGCGATGGTCCAGGGTGAAGCGGTAGGAACCCATCATCAGCAGGCAGGCGATGGCGATTCCGACCAGCACGATGATCGGCAGCACGCCGGCACTGTAGGAACCGGTGGCGCTGTAGACCTGTCCGAGCAGGAAGATGCCGAACGCCGACCCTTGCGCGTAGAGGAAGTAGATGAATCCCAGCACCCGGCCGTAGGAGTGCTTGGGGAAGTATCGGCTCACCATGTAGGCGGCGAGATCACCCTCGGACCCCAGGCCCAGGCCGATCAGGGCCGCGCCGACGAACAGAAGGCCGGTCTGCGACGACGTGATCATGACGAAGACCCCGACCCCGCACAGTGCGAAGATGATCGAGCCGATGGCGGGGGCGTAGAACCGGTCCAGCAGGTAGCCCACCAACAGTCGTGCGCCGATCGACGCCAGGCTCAGGACGGACAGGATCGAGACGGCGGTGCCCTGGCTGATGCCCTTGTCCGTGGTCATGGGCACCACCTGGGACATCAAGCCGAACGTCGCCGAGGACACCAGGAAGATGGCGACGGACAGCAACCAGAACTGCCGGTACTTCCTCGCCACGGTGAGCAGCGATTCCCCGGCCATCCGGCCTTCCAGACGCGCGGCCTTGCGCTCGGCTTCGTGTTCGGCGGGCATCCGGGTGACGAAGGCGTAGACCGCGGCCGGAATGACCGTGCACAGTGCGCCGATGACCAGGAACGCCAGGCGCCATCCGCCGATGCCGAGCATCCAGTTGGCCAGATACGGCATGAGTACCCCGCACGAGCCGAGGCCGGCCATGAGGATGCCCAGCGCCATGCCGCGACGGTCCTGGAACCACGCGCTCACCACGGTCGAGTGCGCCACCGGGTTCACGGCGCCCGCTCCGGCACCGATCACCACGCAGAGCAGGTAGAAGACGAGTTGGTTGTTCGGCAGGGCGGCCATCAGCATCAGGCCGATTCCGAACGCCAGCGACATCGGAACCGACGGGATCTTGGGACCGTACCGGTCGATGAGAAAGCCCAGGATGACGATGCTGATACCCACCAGCACCGTCTCGATGGACAGACCGTTGCTGATGACGCTTCGTTCCCAGCCGAATTCCGCGGTCATCGGCTTGCCCAGGATGTTGAACAAGACGTTCACCGCGGTCGTGCCGAACAACAGAGTCAGAAAGCCTGTCACCACATACCACCAGCGGTTCAGATGCCGCGTGGGCGCCTGCAACCCAGTCGTGCCGACTGCGCTCATGGAAGCTCCTGTCGATTGATATCGGTAGTCGGGGGCGGCGATGCCGCGCAGGGGATCCCACGGCCAGTGGTCTCCGTCACAGATAACACCATATGGACAGTCCAAAGTAAAGGACAGTCCAAAATGGAACTAGCGGGGGGACGAGAAGTCGAACATCCTGCTCGCGATGCGGCGCAGCTGCAGCTCGTCCGTGCCCTCGGTGATGCGGTAGCGACGGTGGTGGCGGTAGATGTGCTCGAACTGCTTGTGACGGGAGTATCCGACGCCGCCGTGGATCTGGATCGCGCGGTCGGCCGCCCGGCAGGCGAGCTGGTTGCTACGCAGGTTCACCATCGCGACCTTGTCGGTGACGGCCGTCTTCCCGAGCTCGTCCATCATCGCCGCGGTCTTGTAGATCGTGTTGCGGATCAGTTCCGCATCGGTCTGGAGTTCCACCAATTGCCACTGGATGCCCTGATGCTCGTGCAGCGGTTTCCCGAAGACGACGCGTTCCTGCGCGTACCTCACGCTCTCGTCGATGCAGTACTGCGCGGCACCGAGCGACGACGCCGCCTGCCGGATCCGGTTCTCGTGGACGAACAGCTGCGCGCAGTCGAGACCGCGCCCGACCTCCCCGACCACGGCACCCACCGGGACCCGCACGTCGTCGAGATGAACCTCCGAGTGGTCGCTGGGCATGTTGAACGTCCAGTGGTTGAACGGAACAGAGAAGCCCGGTGCGTTCGTTGGTACCAAGAACGCGGTGATCCCGTCCGCCTTGCCTGCCTGCCCGGACGTGCGGGCGAACACGAGGTCGACCTCAGAGCAGTCGACGAGGCTGTTGAAGCGCTTCGCCCCGTTGATGATCCAGTCGTCCCCGTCCCGTCGGGCGGTCGTTTCCAGGTAGGTCGCGTCGCTGCCATGTCCGGGCTCGGTGAGGCCGAACGCGATCTCGAGGTCTCCGCGGATCAGCGGTTCGAGGTACTGCTCCCGCTGCTCGTCGGTGCCGTACTCGTGCAGCACGAGGGCGAGCGGCAGGTTCGCGACCACCGACGCCTCGTCGGCGTGCGGGAAGTGCAGACCGGAACCCCTGGTGAGGAGGTGTTCGCGGACGACGGCCATCGCGAGGTTGCTGCCGTCGTTCCCGCCGAGGGCCTGCGGAAGCGGGAACCGGAAGAATCCGGCGGCGTCGGATCGACGTCGGGCCTCGAGCAGCAGTTCGCGCCATTCCTGTTTCGGGAACCCGTCCCGTTCCCAGTCCGTGCGGGCGTACTCGCGTCGATGGTCGAAGAATTGCGGGTGCTTGGCCTCGAGCGGCGCGATCTCGCGATCGATGAACGCGTCGAGGTCGGTGACGAACTGCTGCACGTCGTCGGGAATGGTCCAGTCCATAAGGCGTCCTCCGGTTCGGGATCCGATGCGTCGGACGGTAGGGAGCACCTGGGTGCTCGGCCACGACGTCGCCGCGGTGCACTGTTGATTTCTCCAGTGCCCGGAGCGGCTCGTCCTGTTACGTGGCGGTCGTCGTGGTTGCATGCGGCCATGCTGAAGCTGAACGGGATCGACGAGTTGGTCGCGAGGGTCGGCGCCGACCTGGGCACGACGGAGTGGTACGACGTGACGCAGGACCGCATCACGGCATTCGCTCGGGATACCGACGACTTCGAGCGCATCCACCTCGACCCCGAGCGAGGCCGGGAGGCCGGATTCGGCGGCACGATCGCCCACGGGTTGTTCACACTGTCCCTCGGGCCGAAGTTCCTGTACGAGATCTTCGAGATGACCGGGCACTCGCTGGGACTCAACTACGGGTTCGACACGGTGCGGTTCCTGAACCCCGTCCGGGTCGGTTCCCGGATCCGCATGACGGCGCGACTGCTCGACGCGCGGCCGATCGACGGCGGATACCGGTTCACGATCCGGCAGACGTTCCAGATCGAGGGTCACGACAAGGCAGCCTGCGTCGCGGACGCGGTCGTGGCCTACTTCCACTGAATAGAAGGAGAGACGTTCATGCGCGCAGTCGTCGTCGAAGAGCTCACCGGTCCGCAGGCCGCGACGCTGGTGGAGATACCAGAACCGCACGGCGCCCACCCCCAGGCGGACGGGCAGCGACTGCTCGTCGACGTGCACGCCGCCGGGCTGTCGTTCATCGACCCGCTGCAGACCTGGGGCAAATACCAGAACGGTGTGCCGACTCCGTACGTATGTGGCAGCGAGTACGCAGGTGTCGTCGTCGAGGCGCCGGAAGGCGCGGACTTCCGACCGGGCGACCGGGTCGGGGGAATCGTCTGGCACGGTGCCCTCGCCGACCGTGCGCTGGCACTGCCCGAGTACACGGTGAAGATTCCGGCGTCGATGTCGTTCGTCGAAGGTGCGGCGCTCTACATGAATTACTCGACGGCCTGGTATGCACTCCACCGGGCGCAGGTTCAGCCGGGCGAATACGTACTCGTCCACGGCGCCGCGGGAGGGGTGGGCACCGCCGCCCTCGATCTCGCAGTGACGTTCGGGGTGAAGGCGATCGCCGTGGTCTCCAGCGACCGGAAGGAAGCGGTCGCGCGCCAGTGTGGAGCGCATGCGGTGGTGCGGTCGGACGGGCCGTGGCTCGACGAGGTGCGCGGTCTCACCGACGGGCGCGGTGTGCACGTGGTGATCGATCCGGTGGGCGGCGACCGGTTCACCGACTCGCTCCGCGCCCTGCGCCAGGGCGGCAGGCTCGTCGTCGTCGGATTCACCGGTGGCTCTATCCCCACCGTCAAGGTCAACCGACTGCTCCACCGCAACCTCACCGTCACGGGAATCACCATGGACAACATGGAAACCGAGTATCCCGGGACATTACGGATGGTCCGGGACGCCGTCGAATCACTGGCCGCCGACGGGCGGATACGACCGTATGTCGGCGCGACGTTCCCGCTCGAACAGGCGGCGGCCGCACTGTGCGCGCTGGACGACCGGGCCGCGCTCGGCAAGGTTGTCGTCGAGGTGGTGCCGCCGGCCTGACGGCACAGACTCAGCGAACCGCCGGGGCGCCGAGGACGGCCAGCCCTCGTTCGACGACCTCGGCGAGGCTTTCCGCGGCGACGACCAGGGCGGGGTCCGGGTCGGACCGCCTCCGGTTGCGCTTGACGAACACCGACATCGTCGACGCCGTCTTGTAGTGGCAGTAGGCCAGGAACCAGTCCAGGTCGGCAACCGGAATGTCACGCTCGGCGCGGTAGGCGGCCAGGAGTTCGCCGGGGGACGGCATCCCGGCGCCGGCCGCGACATCGGCGGCCGGACGGGACCGCCGGAACCGGTGCACCGGGTCGGTGTGCATCAGCAACCACGCCAGATCGGTGCGGGGATCGCCGACCGACCAGATCTCCCAGTCGATGATCGCGGCGAGGTCTTCGCCGGCGAACAGCATGTTCGCAAGCCGGTAGTCGCCGTGCAGCAGAGTGGGGGCGACCGGTGCCGGGATCCGGTCCGCCAGCGCTGCATGCAATTCGGCGTGGCGAGGCACGATGTCGTCGTCGACGGTGTCGAGTAGACGCGCCCAGCGGGCGAGTTCCTCCGGGACCGGGACGACCGGCTCGTTCCCGACACCCAGCGCGACGGGGTCGAGGTTCTGCATCCGGGCGAGCATCCCGGCGGCCGCGCGGGCGCGGGAGGCGACGGTGTCGGGTTCGGGCGGTGAGTCGACGACGTCGAGCAGCGGTTCGTAGGACTGCCCGTCGACGAGGGTCATCGCGAAGAGGGGTGGGCGTTCGGGTGTCCCGTTCTCCTCGAAGAGGATCGTGGGGACGCGGACGCCGGAGGCAGCGCCGAGAAGTCCGATGATCTGCGCCTGCCGGAGCACGTCGCGGTTGCGGACCGGCTCGAGGCCGGGCGGTGCCATCTTGAGGACGACCGCTGTGTCGGGCCGCTCCGGCCGCGTGAGGGTGGCCCGGTAGGTCAGGCTCGACACCCCACCCGGCAGCGCCGACGGCGCGGACACCACGGCTCCCGGCCATCGGCGACCCGCGGCCGCCGTCGCGCGTGTGGTCAGCGTGTTCACGTCGAATTCCGTCACGTCTCCACGATCGGGCCGGTCGGCCGGTACCGCAAACACGCGCACGACCGTCGCTGAAGAAATCCACAGTGGCCCCTCGGTGGTTGCTTCGGGTGATCTCCGGTGCGTGATAGAGCTTGCCTATGACATCGATCAGCGGATATCGGTCCCGGAACGATGCTGGGCTGGAGCGGTTCTCGTTGCACGGCAAGGTCGCGGTGGTGACCGGGGCGTCGTCCGGTCTCGGCGTGGCGTACGCGCTCGCGCTGGCTCGAGCGGGTGCCGACGTCGTCCTCGGGGCCCGGCGTGGCGACAAACTGGCCGCGACCGCGGAGCAGGTGCGGAAGTACAACCCCCGCGTGGTGGCGGTGGAGACCGACGTGACGCAGGTGGACCAGTGTGATCGCCTCGTCGAAGCCGCCGTCGAGGCATTCGGCCGGGTGGACGTCCTCGTCAACAACGCAGGCACCGGCGGTGAGTACCACCACGTGACGGAGGATCCACCCGACCACTTCCGGTCCGTCGTCGACGTGAACGTGCACGGCTCCTACTGGATGATCCAGGCATGCGCGCGGGTGATGGGCCGCGGCAGTTCGATCGTGAACGTCTCCAGCGTCATGGCGCTCACGACGGCGAAGATGCCCGCCGCCGCGTACAGCGCGAGCAAGGCCGCCGTCCTCGGGCTGACCCGCGACCTCGCCGCGCAACTCGGACCGAGCGGAATCCGGGTGAATGCCATTCTGCCGGGTGTCTTTCCGTCCGAGGCGACCGCGCACTACACCGAGAACTACAAGCGCAAGATCATCGACGCCCGGATACCCCTCGGACGCATCGGCGATCCCGAGGACATCGCCGCGGTGGTGGTGTTCCTGGCGAGCGACGCGTCCGCGTATCTCACCGGGGTGAGCCTGCCCGTCGACGGCGGCGTGCTGGTGAACTGACGCTCTATCGGTGCTGCGCCATCGAGGAGGTGACCGTGCGGGTGTTGAGACCGTCGCCCGCGTCGACGGTGAGGAACTGGCCGGTGACGCTGCGAGCGGTGGGGGAGGCGAAGAACGCGACGGCATCGGCGATGTCGGCCGGGTCGACGAATCCGTTGGGCATCGACGCGAGCCACGCGTCCTGGATGTCCTGTGGCATCGACAGGATGCCGGAACTGGCCGTCATCCCGGGCAGGACGGCGTTGGCGGTGATGCCGAGGGCGACGTTCTCGGCCGCAACGGTCTTCACCAGACCGAGCAGGCCCGCCTTCGTGGTGCTGTACGACACCTGGGCCGGCATGCCCTGCGTGCCTGCGGTACTGGAGATCACGACCACGCGGCCATACTGCCGTTCGCGCATCCCCGGCAGGCACTGCTGAAGCACGCGGAAGGTCCCGGTGAGGTTGACATCGAGATCCTTCCGCCACTTGTCGATCGACAGACTGTGTGCGGCACCGAACATCGTCGTCAGACCCGCGTTGGCCACGTAGACGTCGATGTCGCCGAGGGGTGGCAGTTCGTCGGTGGACATGTCGGCCCGGTACGTACACCCCGGTGCACGGTCGAGAGTGACCACCTCCATCCCGTCGGCTTCGAGCCGGGCGACGATGGCCTTGCCGATACCGCCCTCACGTGCGGCACCGGTCACCAGGGCCTTGCGGCGGCGCGGGTCGGTCATGCGGATCTCCGTTCGTCGGGCAGTGTGTCGATGCGCTTCGGTTCGTCTGTTTCAGCGCAGCGGCTTTCGATGTGGAAAGCCGGATGGTCGCGAAGCCGGAGGACGAGAAGCGCGGTATGGATGCTCAATTGATGCGATGCGTCACCGGTGACGTTCAGGCCGGTGAGGACGTGCACTCGCGACAACCGGAGGCGCACCGTGTTCTCGTGCACACCAAGACGGGTGGCGGTGCGGCGCATGCCGCGATTCTGCTCGAACCAGACGGCCAGTGTGCGAATCAGTTCGGTCGACGCCGCGTCCTCGTCCAGGAGCGGACCGAGCATGTCGTCGATGAAGTGCCGGATGGCCGAGACCTCGCCGTTCGCCAGGAAGAGGCGGGCCGGCCCCAGATCGTCGACGGCGAGAACGCGATTCCCCGTTCCATGGGTGAAACGGTCGATACAGCGCACGACCTCCCGCGCCTCCCGGTAGGCGCGGGCGAACGATTCGGGTTCGTACACGGACGACACCCCGGCGATCAGCCCGCCGGTGGGGTTCAGCTCGGCGGCCGCCGTCTCGAGGCTCGCGGTGATGCGCCGGACGACGGTCGGGGACGCAACGTGCCCGGGTGCCTCGATGAGCAGGAGAATTCCCTCGGAACCACGAGTCGACAGCACCTCCATACCGAGAGCCCGCTCTGTGTGCTCGACGAGGGAACGGTCGAGATCCTCGGGCGTCCCTTCGGATTCGCGGACATACACCAGGGCGCGGTGGGCGTGAACGTTCACGCCGAGGTACTCGGCGCCCGCCGCGAGATCGGCCCACGCACCGGAACCGCGAACGAGTTGGCGGGCCAGGGCGGACCGCGCATTCCACGCGACCCGGGTGATGCGACGCTGGGTGAGGAACTGCGCGCCGATGCGGCGGGCACAGCGCAGCGTCACGTACTCGTCCGTGGGGTGGAACGGCGTGGGTTGTTCGTCGACGACGAGCCATCCGAGGTGTTCGCCGCGTTCGACGATCGCGCTGAGGATCTTGCGCCGCGACAACCCGGGGCCCAGTTCGGCGGGCAAGAGCACGGGATCCGCGCTGGTGGGGGTGGTCGTGTGCCCGCGCACGATCTCGCGAAGTGGTGGGAACGTGGTCTGCCTACCGGCCTCGGGCCGTGAGGACGCGACGACGTGTCCCTGACGATCGAACAGGGTGACGGCCTTGCCGGTGGCCTCCGAACAGACCCGGACGATCGCGGACAGACAGTCGACGGCCACCGCGGCGTCGTCGAGAAGCTCGTCCAACACGCTGAGCGGCAGGTGCCTTCGGCCGGTGCGTTCGTCGGGGATGGACATCACGCGGTCAGCGGTGATGGGTCAGCAGTAGTGTGCGGACGGACGCCGCATGCTCGATAGCCGACTCCATCGACGTCGTCGCCGGCACCAGGGTGATGTTGTCGGCGCCTGCCTCGACGAACGAGTTCAGCCACTCGGCCACCTGCTCGGGTGTTCCGGCCGGTGCCAGATGGCGGAACTTCTCGCGCGGCAACTGATACAGCGCCTGCATCTTCTCGCCGACGAGCCGTTCCGCGACCGAGGCATCCTTGTCGAGCCCGCACCATACGTTGACGCCGAACGAGTCGGGTGCACGATTTTCCTGCGCGGCGGCCTCGAGGATCGCGATGCGGGTCTCGGCGAAACGTCGCGGTGTGCAGAAGATTCCGAGCCAGCCGTCGCCGTAGCGGGCGGTGCGGCGAATGGCGGATTCGCCGCGGCCGCCGATGTGGATCGGCACCGCCGGCTGCGGCGCCGGCAGGATGCGTGCCCGGTCGAGGGTGAAGAACTCACCGTGATGGGTCACCTCCTCGCCGGTGAGGACGGCGCGCAGCACCTCGAGGGTCTCGTCGAGGCGACGGCCGCGGGTGCTGGGGTCGACCCCGCTGTTCGAGATCTCGGAGCGGTCCTCACCACCCACGCCGGCACCGAGGACCAATCGTCCGGGCGCGATCTGCGACAGCGTCGCGATCTGGCGGGCGGCGAGCATCGGATGACGCAGGCCGAGCAGGTAAACGCCGATGATCACCGACAGCGTGTCGTGGCTGGACAGGACGGACGTGGCCGAGACCATGCCGTCGAACCCGGTCCCGCCGTGAAAGCTGATGTGGTCACCGACGGTGATGTGATCGAGCCCGGCCTCTGCCGCGGAATCGAGCAGAAGCCGCCGATCCGCGGGTTTCGGGACGAGGAGTGCGTCCGTGACCGACAATCCCACTCTGATCGACACGCTGATCTCCTCTCATGCGAATGGACTGACCATAAACTTCTCACCCCGACGGTGGCAAGGGCTGGGCGAAATATTGATAACGATCGTTCCCGTTCGGTAGTGGGGCACGTGTCAGCCGTGCGACAGGACGACCTTGCCGAACCCGCTGCCCTGTTCGAGGTATTGGTGCGCGGCCGCTGCCTCCGCGAGCGGGAACACCGCGCTGATGGGTACGGGCGGGACGGTTTCGGTGTCCAACAGTGTCAGGAGGCCCGCGAAGTCCCCCGGGCTACCCATCGTGGTCCCGATCAGCTCGTACTGGCCGAAGTAGAACTGGCGAACGTCGAGGGTGGCGAGTTCGCTCCGCGACGCACCGAGCACGACCAGGCGGCCACCCGGACGCAGTGCGGCGATCGACCGTTCCCAGGTCCCCACCGAATCCAGGACGAGATCGAATCCCTGCCCATCCGGGGTAAGCCCACGAGCCTCGTCCGGCCATTCGGGATCGTCGTACAGCACGCCGTTCGCCGCACCCAGTTCCTGCGCCTGCGCGATCTTGGAGATCGACGACGACGTGACGGTGACGTTCGCGCCCACCGCGGAGGCCAGCATCACTGCCATCGTCGCGACGCCGCCGCCCGCGCCGAGGACGAGGAGGTTCTCGCCGGCGCGGAGGCGGCCGCGCGTGAACAAGGCGCGGTAGGTCGTGAGTCCGACGAGTGGCAGCGCGGCGGCCTGCTCCCAAGTGAGGCCGCGGGGCTTCGGGGCTATGCAATCCTCGGGAACCCGTACCAACTCGGCGTAGGTGCCGCTGTGGTGGTCGCCGAGAATTTCCCACCGTGGCCCCGGGGCGGCCTCTCGGTCACCCCACCACAACGACGGCAGGACAAGGACCGCCTCGCCCGTGTCCGCGCGAGTACCCGCGCCGTCGGCGCCGGGGACGTGTGGCAGTGGCGACGAGTATTTACCCTGGCGGACGAGCACGTCGTGCCAGTTGAGCGCGGCGGCCTTCAGTCGGACGGTGACCCAGCCGGCACTCGCGACGGGATCGGGGACCGACTCCACTTTCAAGACGTCCGGCTCCCCGAACTCTCGCAACACTACGGCGTCCACAGCTATCCTTTCGGTCGTACCATTCGAAAAGTAGCATGATTTGGCCGAGTGGTGAGCACGGCTAGAGCGGATAGTGCGTCAGCACCCCCGTCGGATCGTGCCTCTGCCGCAGTTCGCGCAGTCGGCGAAGGTTTCCGCCGTAGGCCGCGTCGATCTCGGCGCCGGTCTCGGGGAAGCCGGGCCGGACTTCGACGCTGTAGACGCCGATCGTGTGGGGTGCGAGCGCGTCGAGGGTGCCGCCCGCCCACGACAGGCAGGCGGCGCCGTCGTAGGGGTCGGACCAGATGGCGTTGAGCGGGATGTTCCACTCGCCGCTTCGGCCCCAGAATGCGGTGTCGCCGTCACCGACGTCGGCGAGGGCGCCGCCGGTGTGCTGGAAGTCGATACGACATTCCCGCGTCGGCGCCCCACGGATCTGAGTGGCCAGGGCCTCCGCGAGTTCGGAGTCGAGGGTCGGTCCGGTGAAGACGGCCTTCCCGAAGAACGACCCTCGGCGCTCGCCCGGTTCGGGCAGCCGGATCGGTTCGGGTTCTTCGCCGTCGGCGCCGGGGGGTGCGAATTCGGGTAACCCGGTGAGGTACGTGCCGGACGTCTCGGATCGGTACAGCACGGTGCCCGACACTTCGGCGACCGTGGTGGCGGCGGATCGGGCGCGGTCGATGTCGGACTCGTCCCCGGTCGCGCACGCGGTGTACACGAAGAGGACGGGCTCGTCGGGAGACAGTGCGCTGTAACCGAGTACCGCGCCCATCGTCGTGTCCCGCGGAAGCGTCGGTGCGACACGGAAGTAGGTGGCGAGCGCTTCGAGTCCGAGCACCATCCGGTCGACCCACACCGGACCCACCAGGTGTGTGCGCAGCACCGCCGACGTCACGACGCCGAAGCACGGTGCACAACCCCGGACCGCCCACCACAGGTCCGCTTCGTCACCGGTGCTGGCATCGGACAGGTGGACGACCTCGCCGGACGGAAGCACCAGTTCGGCCTCGACGAGCTGGTCGATCGTCAATCCGAGACTGCGCGTGAGGTATCCGACGCCGCCGCGGGTGACGAGTCCGAATCCGGCGTGGCCCACGATCCCCACCGGAACCACGCGGCCGGTGGGTGCGAGGGCGTCCAGCATGGTTCCCACGGTGGCGCCGCCGGCGACGACCACCCGGTCGTCCTCGGGTCGGGCCGTGTTCAGGTGCGCCGACAGGTCGAGCATGACGGCATCGTCGGCGACGCAGTTGGAACTCAGCCCGCCGCCGCGGACGGTGACGGTGCCGCCCGTCCGATGCGCGACCCTCATGACGGTGGAGACCTCCTCCACGGACACCGGTTGGACGACGCAGGACGGCCGGCGTCTCGCGGCATCGGGAAAGAACACTCTGCCCAGCGCGGTGCGGTAGTCGCCGGTGTCCGGCAGATGAACCCGGTGCGGGAGGACCGCCTTCAACTGCGCGACACACTCCGCGGATGGTGAATTCACGAGCGCCTCCTATCCCGTTGCGTTACCTGCCTGCCACTGATCCCACGGGACCTCCCAGTCACCGTACGTGTCCCACACGGGCAGGAGCGGTCCGCCCGAGTTGGTGATCTCGACGACATCGCCGATACCGAAATGGTCGAACATCCACTGGGCGTTGGCGGGTGCCAGGTTGACGCAGCCGTGGGAGACGTTGCTGCTGCCCTGATCACCCACCGACCACGGCGCCGAGTGGACGAACTCGCCGTCGTTGGAGATCCGCAGGTTGAGATCGACCTTCTCGCGGTAGTAGTCGGGATCGCCGGCGCAGACCCCGTACGTGCAGGAGTCCATGACGATGCTCTGCTGCTTGTCGGAGATCACGTGCGGACCCTCGTGCGAGGGGTGGTCGGGGGTGCCGAGACTCATCGGCATCGCGTTCTCCTGGACGCCGTTGTGGAAGACGGTGAGCATTTTGCTCGCCCCGTCCGCCTTGGCCACCCACGAGTCGTGCACGGTGTAGTCGGCAGAGTTGTTCTCGGCGCCGAAGACGCCGTCGCCCAGATCGACGCCGTACACGTCGGCCTCGATGTGGATCTTGGTGCCGGGCGCCCAGTATCCCGCCGCGCGATAGTGCGCGTTCTGGTCGTCGGTCCAATACCAGGCGCCGGGCTGCGGCGGTGTCGTCGTCACGTGCAGTCGCTGCTGGACCTCGGCCTTGTTCACGACCGGTGCGGTGAACTGGAAGACCATCGGCTGGCCGACGCCGATGCCGGTGTCGGCGACGACCTCGGGTGCCGGGACGACGTTCGCGTAGGCGGTGGTGCCGGGCGTCAACGTCGTGACGGTGAAGGTCTGCTCGACCGGGGCGCCGTCGGGGTTGACTGCGTCCGCGACGACTGTGTACGTGGAGCCGTAGCCGAGTGGTTGGCTGCTCGTCCAGTTCGTGCCGTCGGGTGTGAGATTGCCGGCGACCGGGGTGTTCTGCTCCGCGGGATTCGTGACGGTCACGGCGGTCAGCTTGCCGCCCGACGCGGTGGCCACGATCGGGGTGGTCGGATTGATCGGCGCCCCGTCGGCAGCGGGGACGGCAATCGAGGCGGGCGCGGACTGTGACGTGGCCGGGGGTTCCGACGTGCCGGTGTCTCCGATGGTGCACGCCGTGGCCAGGAACGTCAGGGCCACCACCGCAACAATGCCGGCTGTCCGTGTGCGAAGAGTCACGACCACCTTCTTTCGGATCTGGATCAGCGCTCGCCGTCCTCATACTGCCAGCGATAGCCTCGGAGTTTCCTGTGAGACGCGTGCCCAGCCCGCCCCACCTGCAGGAATTCGAGCGCGCGACGCCTCCCCCGCGACCATTAGGCAGCAGTGCTGACGAAATTCGGCCTCAGAACAACCATTATCCCCAGTAGATGAATCATTGAGGAATGCAAATAAAACAGCTAGACTGGCTAATGAACCTGACCAGTGAGAGGGAGGCAGCCACATGGACCAGAAGGTCGATCAGCTCCGCGAGGACGTCGTTCTGTTCAACCGACGTATCCGAACCCAGCGCTCCGGGCACCTGCTCACCCCCTCGCAACTCCAAGCCCTCGCGCACCTCGACCGGGAAGGTCCGATGAGCGCACGCGCTCTCGCCGATCTCGAGCAGGTCGCGCCGCAGTCCATCGCGCGGACCGTCTCGATCCTCGAGGAGTCCGGAATGGTCTCCCGGACCGTGGACCCCCACGATGCGCGCGCGAGCATCGTCGCGGTCACCGCGCTGGGATTGCAGACGCTCGTCGACGATCGGTCGCGGCGTAGCGAGTGGCTGACGGCCGCACTCGCCGCCGAATGCACCGACGCCGAACGTGACCTCCTCTTCATCGCCGGACGGCTACTCCGCCGGCTCGCCGGAACTCCCGAGCCGGCGCCGCAGGAGTCACTGATGAACTCGTGAGCGCGACCGTCGCCGATACCGGCCTCGCGCAGAAGTCCCCGTCCGTACCGTTCCGGGTCAGCGGCTCCGTCGCCACCGGGAGCATCCTCCAACCGCTGAACTCGTCGATGATCGCGGTGGCGATCGTCGGCATCGCCGCCCAGTTCGGCTCCTCGTCCGGGATCACGTGGGTGATCTCGGGGCTCTACATCGCCACGGCCGTGACCGCCCCGATGGCAGGCAAGCTCGGCGCGCTGCTCGGCGCCCGGAAGGTCTACCTCGGGGGCCTCGCCCTGGTGGCGCTGGGCTCGATCGCCGGTCTGCTCGCACCCAGCGTCGGCTGGCTCATCTTCTCCCGCATCCTCGTCGGAATCGGAACCGCCACACAGTATCCCAATGCGATGACGATGATTCGCGGATACGCGGAACGACACGGCGCGCAGCCGCGCACCGCGATCACGACCCTCGCGATCTGCAGCCAGGCTGTCGTGGCACTGGGCCCGACGCTCGGCGGACTGCTCGTCGGGGCGTTCGGCTGGCAGTCGATCATGTGGATCAACCTGCCGATCGTCGCGTTCAGCGCGGTGGCGGTCACTAAATTCGCGAAGGTCGGATTCGTCGGCGGCATCTCGGTCAGCGGTCGGCAACTGCTGCACGCGCTCGACGTGGCCGGGGTCCTGCTGTTCCTCGGGCTCGTCTCGTCGACGATGCTGTTCCTGTTGTCGCTCACCACCGATCCCGTCTGGTGGCTGATCCCGGTGTGGGCGCTGGTGTTCGCCCTGTTCGTCCACTGGGAACGACGCGCGGACGAACCGTTCATCGACGTTCGGGCCCTGGCCCGGAACCGTGCGCTCAGCGCCACACTCGCCCGCACCCTCCTCACCTACACGGCGTTCTACTGCATCTTCTTCGGAATCCCGCAGTGGCTGCAGTACTCCCGCGGAATGAGCGCCACCGAAGCCGGTCTGACGATGCTGCCCGTCGCCGTCGTCGGCATCGGCTCCACGCTGTTCGCGTCACGGACGTATCGGCGACACGGGGTGCGCCGAACGCTCACCGTCGGAACGTGTGCGCTCCTGGTGGGAGGACTGCTCCTGGCGTCGGTGGAGAGCAGTACGGCCCCGATCGTCGTGCTTCTCCTCGTGGCCGCAGTACTGGGAATTCCCAATGGGTTCAACAATATCGGCAATCAGAACCTGATCAGCTCGGTCACGTCCGTCGAGGAAGTGGGCACGGCGATCGGGATGTACCGCACCGTGCAGTACATCGGAGCGAACCTGTCGGCCGTCGTGCTGCAGACCACCGCCGGTCACGTCATCGGCGACGACGGACTGCACCGCACGGGCTGGTTCATCGCCGTCGCGGGCGTCCTCCTCCTCATCGGCGTCCTGATGTCACGGAACATGGGAGACCGGCGGTCGACGAGCGCGTCGACGGCGTAGCAATAGCGTCAGGTCGGCGGCACCCCGCCGACGGCCCGCCAGATCAGTGTCGCGGTCCGGGCCGGCCAGTCGGCGGGTGGGCGGTCACCGGCCAGCGCCCGGCCGTACCAACTGCCGGTGGTCATGGTGACGGCGACGTCGAGATCGGCGTCGGCGTCGATCAGCTCCAGTTCGGCGGCGCGGTCCAGGATGTCGCGGATGCGGCGCCGGCGCGGCGCCACCACCCGGGCGCGGTACTGCGCGCGGACCTCGGCGTCCGTCGTGTCCTGCAGCATCGTGCCGACCAGGGACAACCGGCCGCTCCGCGACACCCCGTGCTGGAAGTCGGTCAGCTCGCGGACCAGATCCCCGAAGGGATCGGCCGACGACCGCCCCGACTGTTCGTCGGCCAGCTGCGCCACGACTGCCGCGGCGAGCGCCGACTTCGACGCCCACCGCCGGTACAGCGCCTGCCGGGTGGTGCCGGCCTCCGCGGCGATCGCGGCGATCGACATCGCGTCGTATCCGGCCCGGGACAATTGCCTGCCCGCCACTTTCAGCACGCGAGTGTCGATATCGGTGTCGCGACTGCGCCCGGCCACACTCATGCTCGATCCTCTTTTCAATCCAATACTGATGTGTATTGTAATGGACAGACGATGGAAATCGGGAGCTCCCATGAGTGATCAGGAAACACCGTCCCTGTACGAGTGGGCGGGCGGTGAGCAGTCGTTCCGGCGGCTGATCGACGCCTTCTACGACCGGGTGGAGGGCGACGAACTGTTGTCGCCGATGTTCCCCGGCGGAGTGCACGAGGAGCATCGCCGCAACGTGACGCTGTGGTGGTGCGAGGTGTTCGGCGGCCCGCCGGGCTACACCGAACAACTCGGCGGATATGAACGAATGTTGCGCCACCACATCGGCCTCGCCATCAGCCCGGAGCAGCGGCACCGCTTCGCGGCAACGATGAGCCTCGCCGCCGACGACGCCGACCTCCCGTCGGATCCCGAATTCCGTTCCGCATTCATGGCCTACGTCGAGTGGGGGACCAGACTCGCGCTGCAGAACTCGAGCCCCGGCGCCGAGGTGGTCGAGCACGCGCCGGTGCCGCACTGGGGTTGGGGCGTGGCCCCGCCCTATCGCGGCTGACCGGGGATCGGGCAACCCGAGCTGGCGGCCGGGAGAAAGTTCGGGCGGATGTCCATGTCGGGTGCGTCGTAGAGGCGGTGGAACGTGGGGGTCAGCGCCGCCGACATCGGCGGGTTGATCCACGACCAGTCCGTCGGGCACTTCCGGCCGAGTGACTCTTCGCGTTCGACGTGGCTGATGAACTGCTTGGCGACGGTGTGATGGTCGACCATGTGCACACCGGCCTGCCGGTAACTGTGGATCACGGCGCGGTTCAGTTCGACCAGTGCGCGGTCGCGCCACAGCGTGCGCTCCGACGTCGTGTCCAGGCACAGCCGTTCGGCGATGGCGGGCAGCATGTCGTATCGATCCTGGTCGCTGAGGTTGCGGGCCCCGACCTCCGTGCTCACGTACCACCCACTGAACGGGGCGAGGGGGTAGGTCAGCCCGCCGACCGAGAAACCCATGTTCGACACGGCGGGAACCGCATGCCATTTGAGACCGAGATCGGCGAACCAGGCGTAGTCCGGGTGCTCGATCTCGACCTCGAGCACCAGCTCGGATGGAATCTCGTACCAGCGCAGCGTCTCGTCGGGTGTGCTGACCAGCAGCGGCAGCACGTCGAACGGCGTGCCTGCGCCCCGCCACCCCATCTTCGTCACCGCCTCGGTGATTCCGACCTGGGCGGGGTCCCCGGTCACCGTTCCATCTGCGTGGCGGTAGCCCGCGTACCGGATCAGTTGCGGGCTGACGATCTTGTACTCGCGTCCGTCCGCCAGCGGCAGGGGACCGACCGTGATGACCGAGCGCAGTGCGCCGCCGTTCGTCGCGACCCGCAGGTGCTCCCAGCACGCCTCCGCAATCTCGTCCGCGGTGGTGACGTGCCGGGCATCGATCAGCTTCAGCGTGCGCCAGTGCTTGCGCCCGACGCAGCGGGCGTGGTTGCGCCACGCCAGCTGCGAGCCGACTTCCAGTTCCTCCACGGTGTGCTCGTAGCGGCCCGTCTCCGCCAGCGCCTCCAGTGCGTCCGCGAGGCGGGCCGTGGGCAGGTGGGCCAGCTCGGGCTCGCTGAAGAACTCGGCGCACTCCCGCATCTGCGCTGCGGACCGCGACGTGACGTCCAGCGAGGACGACATAGTCCCTGTGCTGCTCACCATTGACCTCCCGGCGATCGTGGACTGTGCGGCGGTCAGTATGTCAGCGAAGCGCGCACACTCGTCCACCGAGTGCGGACGGGGTGAGGAAATACCGCCGGCAGGACGGCGGTTCTCCCGAGGGTGAAACTCTCGATTCTGGACCGGTCCCGCACGCGCCGGGGTGCGCTGGACTCTGCCGCGCTGACCGGGACGATCGAGCGGGCGGTGCATGCCGAGCAACTGGGGTTCCATCGGTTCTGGGTGGCCGAGCACCACGCCGTGCCAGGCATCGCGAGTGGGTCGCCGCCGGTTCTGCTCGCTGCCCTCGGCGCCCGCACCGCCCGGATCCGGCTGGGCTCGGGTGGTGTGATGCTGCCGAATCACCAGCCTCTCGTGGTGGCCGAACAGTTCCTGATGCTCGAGGCGATGTTCCCGGGCCGGATCGACCTGGGCGTCGGACGGTCGCTGGGATTCACGAAGCCCGTACGCGAGGCGCTGCGCCGCGACCGCAACGCCCCCGACACGTTCGCCGGCGACCTCGACGAGGTGCGGAGCTACCTCGAGGGCAAGGGCGCCGTGACGGCCCGGCCCCACGTGACGAGTCCACCGCCGATGTTCGTTCTCGCTACCCGGCGCGGGCTCGACTTCGCCGCGAAGGCCGGTCTGCCGGTGGTGGTCGGTGGTCCGGTACTCGGTGGGTCGGGCGCCAACGTCCCGGAACTGGACCGGTACCGCGACAGCTTCGTCCCGTCCGCCGGAAACCGGTCCCCGTACGTGGTCGTCTCGCTGGAGGTGATGATCGCCGAGGACGCAGACCGGGCCCGTGAACTGCTGCTTCCGGAGGCGTGGGCGCTGGCACAGTCGAGCCGGACCGGCGAGTTCCCGCCGCTCGAATCGGTCGCGGACATCCGGGGGCAGGCGTGGACTCCGCGGCTGCGCGAACAGGTCGACGCCTCGATCGCGAACTCCATTCACGGCACCGCCGAGCAGGTGAGGGTCTCGCTCGAGGCCCTGGCCGCGCGTACCGGTGCGGACGAACTACTGGCCTCGACGTCGACGTTCGACCGGGCCGCGCTGTTCGAATCCGATCGGCAGTTGTCGCTCCTGGACGTGTGAACTCGCACGACGCACACGGCTTGCTGCAAGCCTTGCGCAACTATTGACAACCTTGCGCAAGCAGGTGGATAGTGTGTGTCGGCAGTCACAACGAACAGCGAGGCGGTAGCACCGTGGCACCCACCTTGACCGAGGTCGCACAACGCGCAGGGGTATCCCTGTCCACCGCGTCACGGGCATTCAGTGCCCCGGACCGGATCGGACCGGACACGCTCGCGCGGATCATCGCGGTCGCCGACGAGATCGGCTACCGGGCGGCGTCACCGACCCGCACCGACGTCGTGCGCCCCACCGCCACCACCGTCGCGGTCGTGGTACCCGACATCGGGCACACCGTGTTCGCGAGCTTCGTGAAGGCGGCGCAGGCGCAGGGGTGGCACCGGCGCCAGACCGTGCTCCTCACCGACACCGACGGCAGCGCCGACCGTGAGCGTGAGGTTCTCGGCGAGTTGCAGGGGCGCGTCGACGCACTCGTGGTCTGCGCTCCGCGGCTGCCTGCATCGGACATCGTGCAGCTCGCCGGCGACACACCCTTGGTGCTCGTCAACCGCTCGTCACCCGAATGCGATTGCATCGTGGCGGATTCGGAAGACGGAATTCGCCAGGCCATCGACTACCTCGTCGCCCTCGGACACGAGCACCTCGCGTATGTCCAGGGCTCGCCTCAATCCTGGTCGAACCAGCGCCGCGTCGCCGCGGTCGAGGAATTCTGCAAGGCCCGCGACGTGCAGCTGAGTCTGCTCGGCTGGCAGCAGGAAACCCTCGCGGGTGGTCACGCCGCAGCGGCGAGCGTGATCGCGACGGGCGCGAGCGCCGTGATCACGCACAACGATCCGATGGCCATCGGAGTGATGAACGGCGTCCGCGCAATGGGCTTCTCGGTGCCAGCGGACCTGAGCGTCGTCGGCATCGACGACTCGCCGCTGGCCGAACTCGCCAGCCCCGCGCTCACAAGCATCAATGTGCCGATGGCGCGAGCCGGCGTGCTGAGTCTGGACCTGGTGTTCCAGCGCGCGAACGAGCCGGACTCCGATATCCGAGAAATCCATCTCCCCACTCAACTGGTCGTCCGGGCTTCGGCCGGACCGGCGCACGATCGGGTGTTTCGCCCCGGAAAAGAGAGCCGCTAGATGAAAATCGTTGTTGCCGACAGCACCCTGATCCCGCACCGACCCCGGCTCGAGGCCGCAGTTCCGTCCGATGCACGGTTGTCCTGGCACGACAGCTTCGACGAGGCCGCCCTGATCGACGATCTGCGCGACGCCGACGTCTACGTCGGGGGAAAGTTCACACCGTCCATGGCGTCGGCTGCAGAGCGGCTGCGTCTCGTCCACGTCGCCGGTGCCGGCACGGACAACATCGCGTTCGATGCCCTGGCACCGGACGTGCTGGTGGCGAACACCTTCCATCACGAGAAGTCGATCKCCGAATACGTCGTGGCGGCCGCGGTGATGCTCCGGCGCGGCTTCGTCGCGCAGGACACGGCGCTCCGGCAGGGCGTCTGGGCGACCTCGGTCTACGACGACCTTCTCACGCAGTCGAATTCGCTGCAGGGCGCGCGGGTGGGCTTCGTGGGATTCGGCCACATCGGCCATGCCACGTGGACTCTGTTCCGAGCATTCGGCGCGACAGGAGCGGCCGTGACCGGTCGTGGCAACGTCGACGCGCCGAGTGCGGGACTGGACTGGGCGGCCGACGTGTCCCAGCTCGGGCGTCTCCTCGTCGAATCCGATGTCGTCGTGGTGTCCGCACCGCTCGACGACCGGACGCGGGGGATGATCGGCGCCGACGAATTGCGCGCACTCGGCAGCGACGGTGTGCTGGTGAATGTGGGCCGCGGACCTCTCGTCCAGGAGCAGGCCCTGTTCGACGCACTGTCCTCGTCGACCATCGCCGCTGCGGCCATCGACGTCTGGTACGACTATCCCGGACCCGACGGTCGCGGGAGGCCCAGCGCTCTGCCGTTCTCCGAACTCCCCAACATCCTGATGACACCGCATTCTTCCGGAGTCTCACAGCAGACTTTCGTCGGCCGCGTCGACGACATCGCCGACAACATCACTCGACTCGCTCGCGGTGAGCAACTGCGCAACGTCGTCGCACCCGCGGTCGGCTCGAAAGGATCACGGGCATGACCGACAAGATCATCTCCGCGGACGTGCTGGTCTGCAGCCCCACCCGCAACTTCGTCACCCTCAAGATCACCACGGCCGACGGCGTCGTCGGCTACGGTGACGCCACGCTCAACGGCCGTGAACTGTCCGTCGCGTCGTATCTCCGGGACCATGTGGCGCCCCTGCTGATCGGGCGTGACCCGGCGCGGATCGAGGACACCTGGCAATACCTCTACCGCGGCGTGTACTGGCGGCGCGGGCCCGTCACGATGGCCGCGATCGGAGCCGTGGACGTCGCCCTCTGGGACATCAAGGGCAAGACCCTCGGTCAGCCCGTCTACCAGTTGCTCGGCGGTGCCGTCCGCGACCGGGTGCTCTCCTACACCCACGCAACCGGGTGGGACGCGCCCGCGCTGCTCGACTCGGTCGACGCCAAGCGCGCGATGGGCTTCCAGGCGATTCGAGTGCAGTCCGGGGTACCCGGACTGGATTCGGTGTACGGCGTGCACCAGGGCGCCACCGGATACGAGCCCGCGAGCCGCGGCGCCCTCCCGGTCGAGGAAGTGTGGGACACCGACGCGTACCTCAACCATGCACCCCGGATCCTCGAAGCCGTCCGTGAACACGTCGGCCCCGACCTCAAATTGCTGCACGACGCCCACCATCGGCTCACCCCGCAGCAGGCCGCGCGGCTGGGGAAGTCGGTCGAACACGTGGACCTGTTCTGGCTCGAGGACGTCACGCCGGCCGAGAACCAGGACGCACTGCGTCTGGTGCGCAACCACACCACCACACCCCTGGCGATCGGGGAGGTCTTCAACACGATCTGGGATTGCCAGCACCTGATCACCGAACAGCTGATCGACTTCATCCGGGTGGCCATCGTCCACGCGGGCGGAATCAGCCACGTCCGCAAGATCTTCGCGCTCGCCGAGGTGTACCAGATTCGCGGCGGACCGCACGGCCCGTCGGACGTCTCGCCGATCTCCCTGGGAGCGAGTCTGCACCTCGGTCTCGCGACGCCGAACTTCGGAATCCAGGAATACATGGGTTACGACCCGCTCGTCAGCGAGGTCTTCCCCCACGCGTGGTCGTTCTCGGACGGGCACCTCACCCCCGGCGACGTTCCGGGCATCGGAGTGAGCATGAACGAGGAACTCGCGGAGCAATATCCGTACGAGCAGGCCTATCTCCCGGTCGCCCGGCGCCGCGACGGCTCTATGACGGATTGGTGACGAGCATGTCCGAACCGACACTTTCGCGCCGAAACGTTCCCGCCGCGGCACTGATCCACCGGCGGGTACCGGAGGGGACCGGGATCGTTCACCTGGGCCTCGGCAACTTCCACCGCGCACACCAGGCGGTGTACACCGCGCTCGCGATGGAACGCGAACCCGGACCGTGGGGCATCCTCGGTGTGGCGAGCCGCTCGAGCACCGTCGCCGATGCGATGAACGCGCAGGACCTCTTGTACAGCGTCGTCGAGATCTCGCCGGACGGTTCTCGTGTGAGCGTCCCGGGTTCACACACCGGAACCCTGGTGGCCGAGCAGGACCCGGAGTCCGTCGTCCGCGCGATCGCGGACCCGGCGACGAAGATCGTCACGATCACGGTGACCGAACACGGATACACGGTGTCACCCGAGACCGGCTCCCTCGACCTCGACTCCGACGTCGTTCGCCACGACCTCGGCGAGGTGCGGACGCCCCGCACCACGATCGGGCAGATCGCCCGCGGACTGGCCCTGCGGGCGAGCACACACGCCGCCCCGGTCACGATCCTCAGCTGCGACAACCTGCTGTCCAACGGGCGCCAGACCGAAAGACTCGTACGCGAGTTCGTCGGCACGTTCGCCCCACCTCTCCGCGACGACCTGCTGTCCTGGATGGACTCGTCCGTGACGTTCCCCAACTCCATGGTGGACCGGATCGTGCCGTCCGGCTCGGACCGCTACAACGAGACGGCACGGGCACACCTCGGCGTGCGCGACACGATCGCCGTCCCCGCGGAGCCGTTCACGATGTGGGTCATGGAGGAGCGGTTCCCCGCCGGCCGTCCCGCCTGGGAGCACGGTGGCGCGCTGTTCACCGACGACGTCGAGCCGTACGAGCTGATGAAGGTCCGGCTGCTCAACGGGACACATTCGCTCATCGCCTACCTCGGCGCACTCGACGGGCGCGCCACCATCCCCGAGTCCGTTGCGCAACCGTTCGTCGAGGCCGCAGCGCGGCGGATCCTCTGCGACGAGTACCTGCCGACGGTCACCGTTCCCGCATCGGTGGACACGGACGACTACATCCGGCAACTCTTCTCGCGTTGGTCCAATACCGCTCTGGGACATCGCACCTCGCAGGTCGGATCCGACGGATCGGTCAAACTGGCGCAGCGCATCCCGATCCCCGCGCTCGAACACCTCGGCCGCGGTACCGTCCCGCAGTACCTTTCTCTGACGGTGGCGGCATACCTCTGCTGCATCGCCCCGCCGCCCGGGTTCGATCCCGGCCCCCACGCACGATCCATGACCGACCCCGCTCGACCGCGCCTGGCAGGAATGGCCGACAACGCCGCGTCCACTACCGAATTCGTTCGCTCCGTCTTCGTCGACGGAGGTCTGTTTCCCAGCACTCTCGCTTCGCACACCGACTTCGTCTCGCGGATCGCCGACTTCGTCGACATCATCGTCCGTCACGGGCCGGCAGTCGCCGCCGGCGAAGCATCCGACCCGGTCCCGGACCTCGACACGATCACGTCGCTGCGGTCCAGCGCGACCATCTGACTCCCTCACCCCTTGCCCGGACTATTCCGGGACCACCAATGGAGGAATCCATGGACACTACACTCGACCCCACGGTGAACCCGAAAACTCCCGGCCGCGGTGGCGGTACACCTCAGACAGACCCGTCCGCGGTCCGCCGGGCGGCGTGGGCGGGGCTCATCGGCACCACGCTCGAGCAGTACGACTTCGTCATCTACGGCACCGCTTCGGCGCTGATCTTCAACACCCTGTTCTTCCCGAACATCTCGCCCGCGGCGGGCATCCTCGCGAGCTTCAGCGCCTACGCCGTCGGGTTTCTCGCCCGGCCGCTCGGCGGCCTGTTCTTCTCGCGGTACGGAGAGCGTCTCGGCCGCAAGTGGGTGCTCGTCGCGACGCTGATGCTGATGGGCGGCGCGACACTGGGTATCGGCCTGCTGCCCACCTACAGTCAGGTCGGGCTGCTCGCACCCGCTCTCCTCGTCGCGTGCCGATTCTTCCAGGGGTTCGGAGCGGGAGCCGAACAGTCCGGCGGTGCAACCCTTCTGACGGAGACGGCGCAGATAGGCAGGCGAGGTAGGCTCGCCGCCCTGGTGATGACGGGAGCCGCACTGGGCACGGCGCTCGGCGCAGTCGCGTGGATCGCCGCGCAGCTCCTGCCGGAAGAGCAGCTCATGTCCTGGGGCTGGCGTCTCGTCTTCATCAGCAGTCTGTTCGTCACGGTCGCCGCGTTCGTCATTCGTCGCAAGCTCAACGAGAGCCCGGTGTTCCAGGAACTCAAGGAGCAGCACCAGGTTCCGAAGACGCCGGTGAAGGAGATCTTCGCGAACGGCAAGAAGCCGCTGTTCATCGTCATGTTCATGACCATCGGCATCAGCGCGCAGTCGTACACGTACCAGGTGTTCATGGCGTCGTACCTCAAGAACGACGTGCACGTCGACCCCACGTTCATTCCCAAGGTGCTGCTGGTCGGGGCCATCTGCGGCGGCATCGCGGCATACGGGTTCGGGCGTCTGTCCGACCGGGTGGGCCGCAAGCCGGTCTACATCTCGATCGTGATCGCCCTGATCATCCTGCCGGTGCCGACCTTCCTGGCCCTGAACACCGGCTCACACCTGCTGATCACGATGGCGATGATCGTCGGCTTCATCCTGGCCTGCCAGGGCGCCGTCGGCGTCACCATGAGCTACTTCCCGGAAATCTTCGGCTCCCGCTACCGCTACGCCGGCGTCACTCTCGGCCGTGAATTCGCCTCGATCTTCGGGGGCGGTGTCGCACCACTGATCTGCGCGGCCCTCGTCACGGCCTTCTCCGGCTCGTGGATCCCCGTGGCCGTCTACATGATCGTGATGGCCGTGACCGTTCTGATCGCCTCGACGATGGCACCGGAAACCCGCGACCGCGACCTCACGCTGGCCGCCAACTCCACCGACCGGGAGGTGACGGCGGCATGATCGCCCCCGTCATCGCGGTGCTGCGCGCCGCGCACGCCGACCGGTATGCCCCCGTGGTGACCGTCCTCGCCGAGAACGGGGTGCGCGCCGTCGAGCTGACGATGAGCACGCCCGGCACCCTCGAGTCCCTGAGCAGCATCCGGCGCACCGCACCCGACGGCGTCGAGATCGGGGTCGGGACGGTCACCACCGTCGACCAGGCCCGCGCCGCCCTCGACGTGGGTGCCGACTTCCTCGTGACGCCGACGACCAACCTCGACGTCATCGCCACGGCCGTCCGTGCCGGAGTTCCGATCTACCCCGGCGGATTCACCCCGACCGAACTGTGGAACGGATGGGACGCGGGTGCGACTGCCGTGAAGCTGTTCCCGGCGTCGGTGGTCGGGCCGGAGTACATCGGGCACCTGCGCGGCCCCTTCCCCGACATCCAGGTGGTTCCCTCGGGTGGGGTGGGCATCGAGGACGTCCCCGCGTGGTTCGCGGCCGGAGCGGCGGCGGTCAGCCTCGGCGGACCGCTGATCGGGGACGCACTCCGCGGCGGCGACCTCGGGCAGCTGGCCGAACGATGCCGGCGCCTCGGCGACGTCGTCGCCGAACTGGAGGTCGCGTGATGACGGTGCTGACATTCGGCGAGACGATGGCCCTCACCAGGGCGGTGGACACCGGACCGCTCGCCCACACCGCCACGCTCCACCTGGGAATCGGCGGCGCCGAATCGAACTTCGCGATCGCGCTGCGGCGACTCGGCGTCGACGTCACCTGGATCGGGCGCGTCGGCCAGGACAGTTTGGGTGACCTGATCGAACGGGAACTCCGGGCCGAGGGAATCACCGCCGACGTCATCCGCGATCCGGATGCTCCGACCGGACTGATGGTGAAGGAGCGGCGAACCGCCACCGCCACCCGCGTCTGGTATTACCGGACCGGCAGCGCGGGGTCGCGGCTCACGATGTCGGACATCGCGGACGACCACCTCGAGTCGGCGTCCCTGCTGCACGTCACCGGCATCACCCCTGCCCTGTCCGACACCGCCAGGAAGACCACCCTGCACTGCGTCGAACGGGCGCGCGCACTGGGCATTCCGGTGTCGTTCGATCTCAACTATCGCCGCGCGCTGTGGTCGCCGGACGACGCGGCCCCCGTCTTCCGTGAGCTGATCGCGTTGTCGGACATCGTCTTCGCAGGTGAGGACGAGGCTGCGATCGCGGTGGGCGAGGGCACCCCCGCCGAACTCGTCGCCCGAGTCCGCGACCTCGGACCACGCGAAAGCATCCTGAAGCTGGGCGACCAGGGATGCCTCGCGATGGTCGACGGAGAGACGTACTCCCTGCCCGCGGTGCCGGTGAGCGTGGTCGACTCCGTCGGGGCCGGAGACGGTTTCGTCGCCGGCTACCTCGCGGAACGACTGGCCGGTGAGGCACCCGCCGACCGCCTGAGAACCGCTGTGACGGTCGGGGCGTTCGCGTGCACCGTGTCCGGCGACTGGGAGGGCATGCCGCGCCGGGACGAACTCGGGCTCCTCACCACCGCGGAACCCGTCACCAGATGACAGGCTCCGACCTCCGACAGAACTGGACTTCACCGATGAACACCAGCCCGACCACCGCTTCACACGCCACCGAGGTTCCTACGCACGCGCAGGCGGTCGTCGCCCACGGTGCGCAGGACCTGCGCGTGGAGGAGGTGCCGATCGCCGCACCGAAACCGGACGAAGCGGTGATCCGCATAGCCTACGGCGGGATCTGCGGATCCGACCTCCACTACTGGCAGCACGGCGCCGCCGGCGAATCGATCCTTCGCGCACCGATGCGGCTCGGACACGAGGCGTCGGGAACCGTCCTGATCGGCGCGAAAGACGGAAGCGGTCCCGGCGCAGGCACCCCCGTCACCATCCATCCCGCGACCCCCGGCGGCGACAGCGCGAAATATCCGGCCGATCGCCCCAACATCTCGCCCGGATGCACGTACCTGGGCAGCGCGGCACATTTCCCGCACGCGGACGGGTTGTTCGTCAGCCACGTCGCCGTCCCGGCCCGCATGCTCCGGGTCCTTCCCGACGGTCTCGATCTTCGTCTGGCGTCACTGGCCGAGCCGGCGAGCGTGGCGTGGCACGCGGTCGCGCGGGCAGGGGAGGTGAAGGACCGGTCGGTCCTCGTCATCGGTGCCGGACCCATCGGCGCGCTCGTCGTGGCAGTGCTGAAGCGGGCGGGCGCCGGGAAGATCACCGCGGTGGACATGCACGAGTACCCGCTGAGGATCGCGCGTGCCGTGGGTGCGGACGCGACGCTCACCGCCGCCGATGCCGACGCAGTCGCGGCGGTGGAAGCGGACGTCACCATCGAATGCTCCGGCAACCATCGCGGTCTGGCATCGGCGATCCACGGGACGGCCCGCGGTGGCCGCGTCGTGATGGTCGGTCTGCTTCCCTCGGGGGATCAGCCGGTACCCGTGTCGATCGCGATCACCAGGGAACTCGATCTGGTCGGCTCGTTCCGGTTCAACGACGAGATCGACGAGGTGGTGGCCGCCCTCGCCGACGGCTCCCTCGCGGTGGATCCGATCATCACGGCGGAGTACGACGTCGCCGATGCGCTCACCGCCTTCGCGTCAGCCAGGGATGCGTCCTCGTCGAGCAAGGTGCTCTTGCGGTTCTGATCCGGGGATCGTCGCCCCGGCCTCGTCTGCGGGACACGGCTGTCGCATGATGGTCTCGACGCACCCCCGAGGTCAGGAGAGCAAGCTGATGAAGGAATTCACCGCCTGGATCGCTCGCGAGAACGAGGGCGCCATCGGCCTCTCCCAGGAGACGGTCGACGAGTCGTTCCTGCCGCAGGGCGAGGTCACCATCCAGGTCGAGTACTCCAGCGTGAACTTCAAGGACGCCCTGGCGCTGACACCGAAGGGTGGAGTGGTCCGCGAGTACCCCATCGTGCCCGGCATCGACGTGGCAGGCACGGTCGTCGAGTCGCAGTCCCCGGAGTTCTCCGTCGGTGACACGGTCGTCGCGCACGGTTACGACATCGGCACCGCCCGTCACGGCGGGTACGCGCAGTTCGCCCGCGTCCCGGCCGACTGGGTGGTGAAACTCGACGGCATGTCCACCCGCACCGCTGCCGCGATCGGGACCGCCGGTTTCACGGCCGCGATGAGCGTGGAGGCGCTGCTGTCCCGCGGAGTCGAGCCGGGCAACGGTCCGGTGCTCGTGACCGGTGCGAGTGGCGGCGTCGGCACCGTCGCCGTCGACCTGCTGTCCGCGGCGGGCTTCGAGGTCGTCGCGTCGAGCGGAAAGCCGGAGAAGGCGGAACTGCTCACCGAACTGGGCGCAAGCAAGGTGATCGGCCGCCTCCCGGAGCCCGACACGAAACCGCGTCCGCTCGGCAAGGCCCAGTGGGCCGCCGCCGTCGACTGCGTCGGCGGCGCCACCCTCGCCCACGTGCTCAGCACCATCGAGTACGGGGGCGCGGTCGCGGCGAGTGGGCTGACCGGCGGACCGAAGTTGGAGACCACGGTCCTGCCGTTCATCCTGCGCGGGGTCAGCCTGCTCGGCATCGATTCGGTGCAGTACCCGATCGAGCAGCGCCGCCGCCTGTGGGGCCGTCTGGCGTCCGACCTCGCGCCGTCCCGGCTCGAGTCGATCACCCACGAGGTTACGATCGCCGACGTCGTCTCGGTGATCGACCAGGTGCGCGCAGGCACCTACTCCGGCCGGGCCGTCGTGGGCGTCGCCCCTGTGAGTACTTATTAACGTCCCGCGGTTAATAAGTACTCACGGGTGCCGGAGGCGCACGATCCAGGCACGGGAGTCGGCCGGGTCGATCACGTCGTCGAGTTCGAAGATCGTCGCCGCGTTCAAGGCCTTCCCGTGCTGGTAGGCGGCGTCGACGAGTTGCGCGAACGCGGTGTCGCGCTCGGCGGGGTCGTCGATGGCCTCGAGTTCCTTCCGGAATCCGAGCCGCACCGCGCCCTCCAACCCCATGGCCCCGATCTCGCCGGTCGGCCAGGCAACCGTGAACTCGGACGCGTGGAAGGAGCCGCCCGCCATGGCCATCGCGCCGAGGCCGTACCCCTTGCGCAGGATGATGGTCCCGTACGGCACGGTCATTCGCGCGCCCGCGACGAACAGCTTGCCGAACCGGCGAACCGTGGCCTCCTTCTCCGAGTCGGGGCCGACCATGAATCCCGGTGTGTCGCACAGCGAGACGACGGGCAGACCGAACGATTCGCACAGCTCCAGGAAGCGGGCCATCTTGTCTGCCGCGACCGCGTCGATCGCGCCGCCGAGGTGGTGGCTGCTGTTCGCGACCAGCCCGTACGGCGCCCCTTCCACCCGGATCAGCGCGGTGACGATGCCGACGCCGTGGTCGCGGCGTAGTTCGAGGACAGAGCCCACATCGGCGATGGATTCCACGGCACTGCGAACGTCGTAGGCGCGCAACCGGTTCTCCGGGACGACGTGGCGTGCGAGCCGCTCGTCGGGGGCCTCCCAGTCGGCAAGCGCGCCCTGGAAGTACGACAGGTACTTCCTGGCCAGTTCGACGGCGTGCGCCTCGTCGCGGGCGAGCAGATCGATGACGCCGTTGCGCCGCTGCACGTCGACGGGCCCGATGTCCTCCGGCCGGTACACACCCAGTCCGCCGCCCTCCACCATCGCCGGGCCGCCCATGCCGATGTTCGCGTCGGGGGTGGCGATGAGGACGTCGCAGACTCCGGCGAGGGCGGCGTTCCCCGCGAAGCAGCGCCCGGAGACCACTGACACCAGCGGAACTTTCCCGTTCAAGGCCGCCAGCGACCGGAAGGTGTGCAGGTCCAACCCTGCTGCCGGGCCGGCATCGGTGTCGCCCGGCCGTCCGCCGCCGCCCTCGGCGAACAAGACCACCGGAACCTGCTTGCGGCCGGCGAGTTCGATCACCCGGTCAGTCTTCGCGTGGTTCCGCATGCCCTGGGTTCCGGCGAGCACCGTGTAGTCGTACGACAGCACGACCGCCTGGGCGTCGCGCGAACCGAACACGTCACCGTTGACGGTGGCGAGCCCGGCGACGAGACCGTCGGCGGGGGTGTTCTCGATCAGGTCCTGCTCGGATCGGCGGCTGCGCTGCGCGGCCAGGACGAGCGGTCCGTATTCGACGAAGCTGCCGGGGTCGACCAGATCGTCGATGTTGGCGCGTGCGCTGCGCCTCCCGAGTTTCGTGCGTTTCGCGATCGCGGTGGGCCGGGCGGCGTCGAGGGTCACCTCGTGCCGCTGCCGGATCTCCGCCAGGTCCGCGCGCTCACGATCCAGATCGGTTGCGCTGTCGGCGACGTCGCCGGCCTCCGATCCCGTGCGGCGGATCACGACCAGCGGGTCGCCGGCGTTGACGTTCTGCCCGGGCGACACGAGATTCCGCTCGACCACCGCACCGGCGGGCGCGGCGATCACGTGCTGCATCTTCATGGCCTCGAGCACCACGAGCTGGGCACCCGACTCCACCGTTGCACCGTCGCCGGCCGCCTCCACGACCGTCCCGGCCATGTGGGCGCGCAGCACGTCCTCACCCGCCCGCAACTCGAGTGTTTCCGACGCCACCTCCGCCGGTTGGTGCACGTGCGCGGCGTCGACGAGCGCGCTCATCCGCTCAGTCAGATGGTCGGTGCCGACGACGCCGTCGGCGAAGCCGGGATCCGCCAGAATCGCCCGGAGGAAGCCGATATTGGTGGGGACGCCCTCGACGACGAACTCGGCGAGAGCCGCATCCGCCTTGCGCACCGCGGCCGAGAACGACGGGCCCCGCGAATGCACGATCACCTTCGCGAGGAGCGAGTCGTACCGCGGGCTCGGCGACAGTCCGGGCCGGCCGTAGGTGTCGACGCGCACACCCGGTCCCGTCGGCGGCGAGAAGACGGACAAGGTGCCCGCGGCGGGAACGGCCTGACCGTCGGGGCGCATCGTCTCCATGTTGACGCGGGCCTGGACGGCGATTCCGCGCGCGGCAGCGGTGGTGCCCGACGTGTCGAGCCCCACGGCGCTGACGCCCTCGGGCAGCGACAGATCCGCGTAGTCCGCACCCCGGGCGATGTCGATCTGCGCGGCGACGAGGTCGATCCCCGTCACCTCCTCGGTGACCGTGTGCTCCACCTGGATTCGGGGATTGACCTCCAGGAACACGAAACCATCCCTGGACACCAGGAATTCGACGGTGGCGAGTCCCCGGTACCCGACACTGGCGCACAGCCGGGCCGCGGCCTCGTGCAGTTCGCTGCGCAGTCCCGGGTCGAGCCCCTGCGCGGGGGCGATCTCGACGAGTTTCTGGTGTCGGCGCTGCACGCTGCAGTCGCGGTCACCGACGGCCAGGGCCCGCGTCACGCCCGCCTGAGGGGCCGCCACCACCTGCACCTCGATGTGCCGGGCGCCGTCGAGGAGTGCCTCGGCGAACAGTGCGGGGTTGCCGAATCCGAGTTGCGCCTCGGACGCGCACAGCCGGTACTCCTCCTCGATCCGGTCCGAGCTGCGGACGGCACGGATGCCGCGACCGCCGCCGCCCGCGAGCGCCTTGATCATGATGCCGCCCGGGTGTTCCGCGAAGAACGCGCGGACGCCGTCCAGGTCGGTGGGACCGTTGGTCGCGGCGAGCACCGGCACCTTCGCGGCCACCGCGGCCTCACGCGCCGACGACTTGTCGCCGAAGATGTCGAGCACGTCGGGGCTCGGACCGACGAAGGCCAGTCCGGCCTCGGCGCAGGCGCGTGCGAAAGCGGCGTTCTCGCTGAGGAATCCGTATCCGGGATGCACTGCCGTGGAACCGAACTCGGCAGCCGCGTCGAGAATGGCCCGAGGATCCAGGTAGGCGGAGGGGCCGGAACCGCGGAGCGCGACCGCTTCGGTTGCCGCGCGCACGTGGGGGCTGTCCGCGTCGTCCTCCGCGTAGACGGCGACGGTGTCGACCGACATCTCCTCGGCGGTGCGGATGATGCGGAGCGCGATCTCGCCACGATTGGCGACCAGCAGGGTCACTTGTACTCCTCGGCCAGGGCGAACAGGTCGGCTTTGCGGACCTTCCCGGTCGCCGTCATGGGTAGTGCGTCGATCACCTCGACGGTGGGCACCTTGTACGTGGCCATGTTCCGGGCGGCCCACTCTCGCAGTTCCTCGCCCGAGATCTCACGGTCGGGCAGGAGCTGAACGAACGCGAACGGCACCTGGCCTTTGCCCGGATCGGGCTTCGGCACCACCGCGGCCGACTGGATGTCGGGGTGCAGCATGAGCAGTGCCTCGACCTCGGAGGGGAACACGCTCATTCCGTTGGTCTTGATCATTTCCTTGTTGCGCGCCAGATAGTGCAGTGCGCCTTTATCGTTTAGCTTGCCGACGTCGCCGGTCTGGAGCCACCCGTCGCGGAGCGCGGCAGCGGTGGCGTCGGGTTTGCCGTAGTAACCGGTGAGCAGCGACGGACTGCGCACGACGATCTGTCCGGCTTGCCCCACCGGCACGGGCGCCCCGGCCTCGTCGACGATCAGCACGTCGGTGCCCGGAACCGGAAGTCCGCAGAACACGGGTTCGCTGAGCAGGTCTTCGTCGTCGGTCTGGAAACCGAGTGTGATGGTGTCGGCGGTGTGCGTCTCCGTCATCCCGTAGCTGGCCTCCCGCAGCACGTGCCCGGTGGCGTCGCGCCAGCGGCCGCGAATCGCGGGGTCGAGCTTGAGCACGAACGACACGGCCATCGCGTTGTCCAGCGTGGAGAAATCACGTTCGGTGAAGCCGGGCAAATCCATCAGTTCGACATAGTTGTCGACCGTCCCGACCATCGATGTCACCCCACGACTGTCGACGAGGGTCGCCGCGGCGTCCGGGTCCCAGCGGTTGAGGAGCACGACGGTGCCGCCGTTGATCAGCGGATACAGGATGCCGAAGTCCTCGCCGGCGATCCAGAAGATGGGCAGGAACCCGAGGACCACCGGGGGAGCCTCGCCCACCTGCCTGCCGCCGGCCAGTGTCGCGGTGGCGGCGGTGTAGACCATGTGCGCCTGCGTGTGTTCGCAGCCCTTCGGCATCCCGGTGGTGCCTCCGGTGTAGTTCAGTGCCGCCAACGCATCGGGGTCCATCGGAATAGGCTCGGCGCGTGCGCAGTTCACGATCTCCGCCCAGTCGGTGGGCGCGGAGGTGAGGGGGAACGGCGGTGCGACGCTGGGTTCGGCGGGCAGCAGGTCCGACAGGGCGGTGATCGCGACGTGCCGCAACGCGGTCTGGTCGCGCACGGAGTCGACCATGGCCGCGAACGAATCCTGCGTCAGCAGGACCTCCACGCAAGCGTCGTCGAGTTCGTACGCGAGTTCGTGCTCCCGGAACAGCGGATTGATCGGGACGTGGACGGCGCCGATCTTCAGGATCCCGAGCATCGCGACATGGAACTGCGGACAGTTGGTGAGGTGGACGCCGACGCGGTCGCCGGCGGACGCACCCCGCTGGAGGAGCCAGCCGGCGAAGCGGTCGGAGAGTTCGTCGAGTTCGGCGTAGGTGATGGCACGACCGTAGAAGTCGATCGCGACGGTCTGCGGTCGTTCCGTCGCCCAGTGCCGCAGGTAGTCGATCACGGTGCGGCCCTCGATCGGGTACTCGACTGTCCGCGGTACCTGCGGTGGCCACGCGGCGTCCTGGAGTTCGCGTATCTCGGCGAGGGCCGATTCCAGTGCAGCGGGGTCACTCGAAGGCGAAGTGGGCATACCGAACTCCCGATTCTGTGCGGATTGTCGTTGCTAGGCGAAGCCGATGAGTCTTTCGGAGATGGCGGTCAGGTCGGCGGTGTACCGGCGTTGTTCGCGGGCGGTCGCATCGACCAGCCGGGCGGCACCCGCGAGCTGGGCGTCGGCAAGGGTCTGCGCGATGCGGGCGGGTGGGGCGCACGGCGTGACGTCGCACGTGGCGATGATGCGCTCGATGAACCGGGTGTAGCGGCGGATGAGCCGGGTCTGCACGGTGGTCCAGCTCCGGCCGACCTCGGGGTCGAGCCGGGCGCGGTGCCTGATCAGTTCGAGGACGCGTCCGTTGGCGTACACGGCTTCCACGAACGCTTTCGTGGTGGTGCGCAGCACCTCTCGCAGGTCCTCGCTCGCCGGTCCTTCCACGTGCTGCGACTCGAGGAATTCCTCGCACACGTCGGCGGCGACGGCGTGGAACACCTCGTCCTTCGACGAGAAGTAGGCGTAGAACGTTGCCCGCGACACTTCGGCCCGGGTGGTGATCACCTCGACGGTCGTCCGGTCGTAACCGAGTTCGGCGAAGCAGGCGCTCGCGGCCCGGAGGAGTTCGCGGCGGCGGGGACCGTCGTTGTCTTTCCGCGCCGACCGCGCCCGCTCCTGAGCCTCGCTTGTGGTCACGGTCACAGTATGTGTTGATATTGACGTCAATGTCAATCACTGCGTGTCATCTGCTCGAGTCGGAGCGGGAGCGCGCTGTGGCGCCGCACGAACAGGCTGGGGACCCACCGTGGCTCGGCGTCGGCGGCGAGGGAGAAGCTGTCGGTGCGCGCGAGCAATGCGGTGGTCGCGGCGAGCGCTTCCATGCGGGCGAGCGCCGATCCGACACAGAAGTGGACGCCCTTGCCGAATGCGAGATGCGAACGGATGTGCGGCCGGTCGAGCACTATCTCGTCCGGACGCTCGAACACGGCCGGATCCCGGTTGGCCGCACCCCACAGCAGGAGTAGATGGCTACCGGCGGGCAGTTCGACGCCGCCGAGCGTGGTGTCGGCAAGCACGTGCCGGTGATGCCCGCGGAACGGGGACTCGAGACGAAGTGCCTCGTCGAGGAACGCGTCGACGAGTGCGGGTTGTTGCCGGAGCCGGGACTGCAGTCCGGGGCGGGTGGCGAGGAGGCGTGCGGCGCCCCCGATCAGCCCCGCGGTCGATTCGCCGCCGGCGCCGACCAGCTGGACCAGGACGAGTGTCGCCACGTCCTCGTACAGTTCACCGGCATTGCATGCGTGCGCGAGGACGCCCAGGAGATCCTCGCGTGGGTCGGTCCTCGCGCGCACGAGTTCGGCCCGTAGATAGCCGGCCAGTTCGGCCGCGGAGGTGACGAGGGGGCCGAGGCGATCCGCGGCGACGACCCCGCCGAGCATCTCCGTGCTGTCGTAGGCCCACGTCAGTAGCTGGGGTACGTCCGACTCGGGCAGGCCGATGAGATGTGCGACCATCGCCAGTGGCAGCCGGTCCGCCATCGCGGACGCCCAATCGATCTGCCCGTCGCGGAGGCCCTCGTCCCACAGCGTGTCGACGAGAGAGTGCACGGTCGGGGTAAGGGCGCGGATGCGGCGGCCGAGCGTCGTCAGCACGAGTGTGCGGTGGTGCAGGTGCGCCGGGTCGTCGGCGGTGGCCAGCACGTGCAGGGCCTGACCGCCGCCGTCCAAGTCGAACGTCGCGGGCGGTCCCGACGGTTGCTGCACCAGCACACCGGTGAGGTTCGACGAGAAGACGTCGGTGCGGTTCGCCGCCTCGGTCACGAGATCCCACGTCGACACCAGAAAGAAGTCGGTGCCGGCGACCCGGTGGACGGGGGAGTGTTCGCGGAGGATCCGGTAGAGCTCGTTCGGTTCGTCGAGATGGACGGGATCGAAGATGTCGATTCCGTGGGTCGGCGAGTGGGCCATCGAGGACTCCTTGTTGACGAGAACCTGTTACAGATGATCACAGTTCGCGCCGAAGGAGGGTGCTGTCAAGGGTGGCCAGAAGACTGCGATGCCGCTGTTCAGCCGCAAATTTCCCGATGTCTCACCACGAGTGGATCCGGAAACATCGTCGCTGATCACGGATGCAAATTGAAGAACATGTTCTAGAATTGTGTGGAGATCCGTCTCATGGTGAGACAAAGTGAGAATGACGTGTCGAACGGTGGAGCGGGTGGAACACGCGGATTGGTTGACCGGCGGCAACCGGCGGGTGCTCGCCGTCGAGCGGATTCACGCCGCCGCGGCCGACCTCATCCGCGAGCGGGGCATCGACGGCGTGGGTGTCGACGAGGTCGCCGCGCGGGCAGGGTGCTCGCGCGCGACGTTCTATCGCTACGTCGGCGGCAAGCGGGCGCTCGTCGACGCCGTGATGTCCCGCGCCGCCGGAGCCGTGGCGGACCACGTCGAGCAGTCGCTGGAACCGTTCGAGAACTCGGAGCGGATCGTCGAGGCGATACTCGCGTCGGTGACCGCGATCCGCGCCGAGCCGACACTGGCCCGGTGGTTCACCGGGTCACGGTCGAGAAGTACGGACGAGTACCTGGCCCGCGCACCCGAACTCGGCCGGGTGGCGATCTCGCTCACCCGCATCGCGCCCGACGAGGAGGCGGCGGGGTGGATCGTGCGCATCGTCCTGTCGCTGTTGACCTGGCCATTGGGCGACGCGGCCGCCGAGCGTCACGCCGTCGAACGCTTCGTGGAGCCGGTCTTCAGGATTCGCGAAACTCCGTAGTCGGTCGCGTGGGCTCGAGCACGAACAGCCGGAACTCACGTCCGCCGGACCGTCGATGCTCCATGAGGTAGCCGGGCCAGTAGTCGACCACCAGTTTCCAGAGATTCTCGCGTTCGTCCCCGGTGACCATCCGGACGCTCATCCGGGATTCGTGCGACCCGGCCTTCACCTGGGCCTCGTCCGCCGCACGCAGATTGACCGACCACGTCGGATGCTCGGGACGTCCCCAATTCGAGCCGGTGACGATGTACCCGTCCCCGTACGGAATGCACAGAAGGGCCGTCGTGCGCGGGGTGCCGCTCTTGCGTCCCGGGACCGTCACCTGCACGGACTGCAGTCCGGCTATGCCGATCAGGCTCACCCGGTTGCCGGTCCACCCGCGCAGGTGCGACTCCAGCCAGATGATGATCGGCGCCATCCGCATCACCCATTCGCGGGTGCCGAGCCAGCGCGCGAGTATGCGGAGGGGGTTGCGGAGCCCCCGCGGTCGGGAGGGTGTGGTGGGGGCAGAGTTCATAGTCGCCATCTTCCCTCAGATGACCGACCGGGGCCGACCGCGATGAGTTTTGCGTACCGCCCGGGTCTACCTGTTCGGGTCTCACCGAAAAGACCTCGATTTCAAGCCTTGACCCAAACAATGGTTGAGGTTGCAGGATCGGTCAGTAGCACTTCGAGCCACTCGACAGGGAGAAACGAACATGTCCAGCACCGGAACCACGATTTCTGCAACCACGACCTCACGGATCAACCCGATGACGCTCGAACTGAGCCGCCCGTGGGCGATCGCCGCGACGACGATCGGCGCGCTTGTCCCCAACCTGGTGATCTGGCTGCTGGGACTGGCTGCCGGCGGTTCGTTCGAGATGACGGATGCCGGCAAGACCAGCAGCGTGGCGCCCGGCGGTGTCGTCATCCTGACGGTCGTTCCGATACTGATCGGAATGACACTGGCCGCGCTGATCTCGCTGAAATGGGTGGCCGTCATCCGGCCGGCCGAAGTGATCGGCGCCCTGCTGCCGCTCGCGACGATCGCCCTGACCATTCAGGCCGACTTCGACACCGCCAGCACCATCGCGCTCTCGGTCATGCACGTGGTGATCGCCGTGGCGGTCGTCGCGGGCCTGGAAGCGATGCGGCGACCGCTGGTTCGCGCCGCGAACGTCTAGGGGGTGCTGTTCACCGGCGCATGAGCCTCGATGGTGAGTGCGATGTGCTCGACGATCCGCTTCTGCGAGATCTTCGGGCTGCCGGTGAGCCAGCGCTGGTACAGAAAGGCGATCGCCCCGAACAGGGCAATCGCGTTCAGCTGGGTGTTGACGGCGTCGCGGGGTGCGCCGTCGACACCCAGCATTGTCAGTGCCGCCGTCATGGGAGTGGTGAACTCGGTGACGAGTTGTTCGCCGCGCTGGGCCAATTCCGGCACGGATTGCGACTCGACGAACATGATGCGTCCCCGCCGCCGGTCCTGGGCGATGTAGCCGGTGAACGCCTTCACGACGTGGCGGACGAGTTCGCCCGGATCGTCGGGACCCGTCTCGAGAGCCCTGAGCAGGGTGTCCCTCGCGCCCAGGACGACGTGGTCGAGGAGTGCGACGAGCAGCGCCTCGCGATTGTCGAAACTCTCGTAGAAGTAGCGCTCGGTGAGGCCTGCCTGTCGGCAGGTCGCGCGCATCGTCGTCGCTGCCGTTCCCTCGGTTCCCATGATCTGCAGGCCGGCCTCGATCAGTGCCGCACGCCTCGCGGCGCGGCGGTCGGCCGGCTCCCGGCCACGCCATTTGCGCGGCGCTCCACGAGGGTTGTCGCTGTCGGTCACTTCGTCATCGTCTCATCGATCCGGGTAGCGATCGGGGAGGCCCCGGTCCTGCGGTACCTCGGGCGCAGGCCGGACTGGAATGCCTGACAGGTCAGGTGCGGCGCAGCCCGTCGAACGTCAGCTCGACGACGGCGTCCGCCAGGTCGGCGACCGTCCCGCCGGTGCGCGGACGGTACCACTCGATCAGCGAGTTGACCGTGCCGAACACGAGCCGGCTGGTGAGCGCGGGATCGATGCCTGGCCGCAGGTCTCCCTCTTCCGCCGCCGCGACGACGAGATCGCTGACGAACGCGTCGAACTCGCGGCGGCGGGCGAGCGCGCGACGCTCCACCGCGGTGTTGCCGCGAACGCGCAGCAGGAGCGTCACGTAGGGAAGCTCGGCGGCGAGGACCTCGACGCTGCGGCGGACGAGGTATTCGAGACGGTCGATGTACCTGCCGCTTGTGGCCTTCTCCTCGGTGGTGACCGCGAAGAGGGCGTTGAGCGCCCGCGACAGTGCCAGTTCGAGGAGCTCCGACTTCCCGGACACGTGGTGATAGATCGACGACTTCGTGATTCCCAGGCGCTGGGCCAGCACCTCCATGCTGGTGCCGTCGTAACCCTTGTCGTTGAAGACCTTGACAGCGACGGCGAGCAGCGAGTCGAGGTCGTAGCCGGGACGTCCGGGCGATCCGGTCTTCCGTGCGGGGCGTGCCGTAGTCATGCGCGCAATCCTTCCAGGTGCAGAACTCCGCCGCATCGGTGAGCCGTTATCCACGGTAGCCAACCGAAGGTTCGGTTGAGGTGAGAATACCGCGACGGACGCGTCGGCGGTGAACCACGTGCCGGCCTCGACCAGGTAGGGCACGCACGCACGAGGGCGAGGATCCGCCTGCTCCGGGGACGTCGACCCGGGCACGTCGAAACGGATGATGGTGGTGTTCGGGTCCAGTTCAGCCAGCAAGAACGACTACAATTGACCTCACGGGTCAGGAGACTTGACTGTTCGGGACAGGGTGAGGATGCAGTATCTGGTGCGGAACGCCGTGCTCAACGGCTATGTCGATCTCATGCTGACACTGGGGCAGGACCCTCTCCCGGTGATGCGCTCGGTCGGGATCGATCCGGCCGCGCTCGGTTCCGGTGACGGGTGGCTGTCCGTCGACTCGGTGTCGCGGCTGTTCGAGTTGTCCGCCGCCGAAACCCGGTGCGAGGATTTCGGGCTTCGGCTGGCGGCGGCCCGAGGGATGTCCAACCTCGGTCCGGTGGGGTTGATCGCGCGAGAGGAACCGGACGTGCGCAGCGCCTTGGGCATGGTTCTGCGGCATGTCAATCTGCACAACGAGGCGCTGCGCGCCCGGCTGGTCGAAGCGAACGGGCTGGCCACCGTGCAGGTCGACACTGCCCCGGGTGTCACGTTCGGTCGGCAGGGCATCGAGATCGCCGTCGCCTCGGTCTGCCGGATCCTGCGGGAGTTGCTCCACGACGACTGGGAGCCGCTGACGGTGTGTTTCGTGCACGACGCCCCGGCGGTCCTCGGCACACACCACCGTATCCTCGGCTCCCGAATCCAGTTCGGGCACACACTCAACGGGATCGTCGTCTACGCGCGCGACCTCGATGCCGACAACGCGATGTCCGACCCTTTGCTGCGGCCGTACACCCGGCAGTACCTGGAGGCCCTCGTCCCGCCTGAGGACACGACCACCGTTGATCGCGTCCGAACGATGATCGAGTCGCTCCTGCCGACCGAGAGGTGCTCGGCCGCGTATGTCGCCCGCAGCCTCGGCATGGATCGGCGAACGCTGCACCGGCACCTCGCCCGGTCGGACGAGACGTTCTCGTCGCTGGTCGATTCGGTGCGGATCGACCTGGCGCAACGCTATGTCGCCCGCCAGACCCGATCCTTGACCGACATCTCCGGTGAACTCGGTTTCTCCGCGCTCAGTTCGTTCTCGCGATGGTTCAAAGACCGCTTCGGGTGCAGCCCGAAAGCATGGAAGGCAGCGCAGGATTCGACGTCTCCCGCGGTCGTCACCCTCATCCCCCGACTTCCGGCGGACTAGCAGCTCGCAGAGCTCCGGGCTCAAAGCGTGCTCACCGAGAAACGAGTTCACCGCCGAGAAGCCAAGACCCTGGCGTCGTAGACCTACCCACGGCGGGGCCGTACAAGGTCGCCGCGGTCGACACACCTCGACGAGTGACTATTGCGGCTGCGGTGCTTCTACCCGGCACATCCAGGCGTCGTTCAGCGGGCGCCTCGACGATGTTTTGCTGATGGAATACGAGGATCAGGGGGACAGGGTGTGGGCAGCGATATCCTGAGGACACACCTCGAGAGGTGAGTACGCACGGTTTCGACCGTGAAGATGTCGCGGACCGGATGAATTGCTGGGTGGCCGATGGCCGGAAATGATGATCGACTCCCAACGCAGCACCGCGTGGACTCAGCGGTCGCTGCGGAGCTGACAGCGGCGGGGTTCGAGGATGCCGAGGAGATCGGGCGTGGTGGTTTCGGTGTCGTTTACCGGTGCGTTCAGGCCGAGTTGGGCCGGTTGGTGGCGGTGAAGGTTCTCACCCGCGACCTGGACGAGATGAACCGGGCTCGGTTCTTCCGGGAACAGCGGGCTGTGGGCCGGTTGAGCGGGCACCCGAACATTGTCACCGTCCTGCAGGTCGGCGCGACCGAGGCCAGTCGGCCGTACATTGCGATGCAGTACCACCCGCGGGACTCGCTGGAGGCGCGGATCCGCCGGCACGGCCCGCTCCCGCTGGACGAGACGCTGCAGCTGGGGGTGAAAATAGCAGGTGTGGTGCAGACCGCGCACCAACTCGGGATCGTGCACCGCGATATCAAGCCGACGAACATTCTGCTCACCGACTACGACGGACCGGCGCTGAGCGACTTCGGTATCGCGCACATCTCCCGCAGCATCGGGACCGGCACCGGATCCCCGGCGTACATCGCCCCGGAGGTGCTCCGGGGCGATCCACCGAGCCCGGCGTCGGACATCTACGGGCTCGGTGCCGTCTTGTTCAGCGCCCTGACCGGGCCCGCCGCCGCCGAGCGCCCAAGCGGCGAACAGGAGCAGGCCCCGCTCCTGCGGATCACCACCGAGCCGGTACCGGGCCTGGGCGAACACGGCATCGACAACGACGTGTCGGCGGCGATCGGACGCGCAATGGCCGCAAACCCGCTGGACCGGCCCTCGGCTGCGGAACTCGGTGACCAATTACGGCGGATCCAGCTCGGCAACGGCTTCCCCGTCGACGAGATGGCCCTGCATGCCGAACCAGGCGCACAGCAAGACCCCTCGGTTCCCCCAGCCTCATCCGCACGCGTCGCGGTGGGGCAGCGCCCGCCGACCTCGCCTGCCATTCGGGGCGCCGCCGGGAATCTGCCGGTCGAGCTGACCAGTTTTGTCGGACGGCGGGGGGAACTCGCCGACGCCAAGGCATTGCTGTCGGTCTCGCATCTGGTGACACTGACCGGGATCGGCGGTGTCGGTAAGACGCGGCTGGCGGTGAGGGCGGCAGACAGCGTGCACCGAGCGTTCGGCGACGGTGTGTGGCTGGTGGAGTTGGGCGAGCTGTCCGACGGGTCGTTGCTGACCGATGTGGTGGCCGCGGCGCTCGGGTTGCGTGACCGGTCGGCGACCCCGTTGCAGGAGGTCCTGCAGTTCCTCGCCGCCCGGGAGTTGCTGCTGGTCCTCGACAACTGCGAGCAGGTCGTGGACGCCGTGGCCGAACTGACCGGAACACTGCTACAAGCCTGCCCGGGCCTGCGGATTCTCACGACCAGCCGCGAACCCCTCGGGATCGGTGGGGAGGCGGTGCTGCGCGTACCGCCGCTGACGGTGCCCGACCCGGATCGGCAGTCGTCGTTGTCCGGACTGCCCAGCTACGACGCGGTGGCGTTGTTCGCCGACCGCGCCGCCACCGCCGTCCCGGGGTTCGAGCTGACCGAGGACAACCAGACCGCGGTGGCCGGGATCTGCCACCGCGTGGACGGGCTGCCGCTGCCGATCGAGTTGGCGGCGGCCCGGCTGCGGGCCATGTCGCCGGAGCAGATCCTGGACCGGCTCACCGACCGGTACGCGCTGCTGACGCGCGGCAGCCGGGTCGCACCGTCCCGGCAACAAACTCTGCGGCTGTGTGTCGACTGGAGCTACGACCTGTGCACACCGGGGGAGCAACGGATGTGGTCGAGGCTGTCGGTGTTCGCCGGCAGCTTCGAACTCGATGCCGCCGAACAGATTTGTGGTCGCGACCTGGTTCCGGAGGAGCTCCTCGACACGGTGACCTCACTGGTGGACAAGTCGATCCTGATCCGGGAAGAACACGGCACAGTGGTCCGGTTCCGGATGCTCGAGACACTGCGCGACTACGGGCGCGAGAAGCTGCAGCAGAGCGGTGAATATCTGCAACTGCTTGGGCGGCACTGGGATTGGTACCAGCAGTTGGCGCTCACGGCGGAGACCGAGTGGATCAGTTCGCGGCAGCTGGACTGGATCGCCCGGCTCGGGCGGGAGGAATCGAATCTGCGGGAGGTGCTCGAGTTCTGCACGACGGACAATCCCGAGACCGGGCTGCGCATCGCCGCCGCCCTGTTCCCGTTCTGGCTCTCCCAGGGCTGGTTCGGCGAGGGACGGCACCACCTCGACCGCCTCCTGGCCCACGATCCCGGGCGACCGACCGTCGAGAGGGTCAAGGCGCTGTACGCCGACAGCGTGCTCGCCGCAATGCAGAAAGACTTCGAGAACGGGACCGCACTGGTCGAGGAGGGGCGCACGCTCGCCGAACAGTCGACCGACCCACTGATCCACGCCCTGGTCGCTTACTCCGATGGCACACTCGCACTCCTGCGCGGGGACCCTCGGCGTGCACCCTCGCACCTGGAACACGCCCTCGAAACATTCGCCACCTGGACGGGCCACCCACTGCACGTCGGGGCGCTATACATGCTCGGCGTGGCCCGCGACCTCCTCGACGAAATCGACCAGGCCATCGATTGCTACGAGCAGGTGCTCACCATCACCACAGCACGCGGTGAATCGATGTATCGCGCGTACACGCTGGCGGCCATGGGCATTGCCGTGTGGCAACAGGGCGACGCAGTGCGGGCCGCTCGGCTGCTCGAGCAGTCGCTGCGGCTGGCCCGCCAGGTGAACAATCCCCGCACCGTCGCCACCTGCCTCGACGCACTGGGCTGGATCGCCGCCGACGAGCACGACGCACACCGTGCCACCGTCTTGGTGGCGGCCGCCGAGGAGCTGGGGCACTCTATCGGCAGTGTCGGGGTCGTGTTCCCCACCCTGCGCACCTACCACGAACAGTGCGAGCGATCGAGTCGCCGGGCACTCGGCGAGCGAGGACTCGAGGCGGCCCGCCGCGAGGGCAAACGCCTGGGCCTCGACGCAGCCATCGCCTTCGCCCTCGGCGAGCGCGCCCCGGCCCCTCCGGCCCCTCCTGCCTCGGCGACCGGGACCTCGGCGAAAGCGACCAAGCGGGAGCGGCAGGTCGCCGACCTGATCGCCGAGGGACTGACCAACAAGGCGATCGCGGCCCGACTCGTGATCTCACCCCGCACTGCACAAGGCCACGTGGAGCACCTCCTGGCCAAACTCGGCTTCACCTCCCGCGCTCAGATCGCCGCCTGGGTAGCGGAGCAGGCGGGAAGCGAGCACTGACAGGCGGATTTCTTTGGGCGTCATCGCGGGCCTGCTGCTGTGGTTTTTCTGTTATCTGCCGGCGGTTTTGCGGTGGCAGCACTACGGGGACGTTCCGCATCACCAGCCGTTGTGGTGGTGGCGTGCGGACTGATGACGGTTCCCTGGCGCGCCGCCCGCCAGTTCGCCCTGCCGTTGGTGTGCGCGTTCCTGCCGGTGGTGGCGTTGGTGGCGTGGATTTTCATGTCGATGGAGCTGTTCTTCACTCCGGACTGAACATGCCGGGTGTGTTCGGCCCGTGCCGCACCTGTGTTCGTTGGTTCCCAGGGGTATTCGGACGAAGAAGACGACGATCGTCACCAGCGCTGCGGCGAGGTAGACGATATCCCAGCACCCGTTGAGGTCGACGAACACCGCCAACCTCAGCGCAGCAAAAACGAGTACGGCACTCAACCACCTCTATCACCCGGACTTCTTCTGCGCCTGCGAGATCAGGCGGACCGTCCGTCAGATGACCACGCCGCCGTTGGGGCTGATGACCTGGCCCACCAGGTAGTGAGAGTCCTCGGCGAGGTAGACGGCGAGAGAGGCGTACTCTTCCGGGCGCCCGAGACGGCCGAGCGGGATGATCTGGTACAGGCTATTTTTCTGCTGTTCGGTCGCTCGGGCGAGATACTCCTCGAACGATGGTGTCATCACTGCCCCGCAGGCGATCGCGTTGACACAGATGTTGGCACCGGCGACATCGAGTGCCACGGTCTTGGTGAAGCTGGCGACCGCCGCCTTGCTCGCGGAGTATCCCGGGCTGTGGGTGCTGGCTGCGGAAACGCCGGCGATCGACGCGATGTTGATGATCCGGCCGTACTGCTGCGCCTGCATGAACTTCAACGCTTCGCGCGTGCAGTAGAAGGTTCCGTGGACGTTGACATCCCACCACTTGAGCCAGTCCTCGTCGGTGAGGTCGCTGGTGATACCGAGGGACCGCCGCGGCGTAGGCGTGGTCAGGTGTGCGTATTGCCGGTTGCGCCGCTCTTCCTCGGCACGGGAGTTCGGTACCCGAGCCGCGTTGTTGACCAGGATGTGTACGGAGCCGAACCGGGCTGCGGTTCGGGCGAACATCTCTCGAACCGCTGCACTGTCGGAGACGTCGCAGCTCACGGGCAGGCACTGCCGGCCGCGTGCTTCGATTTCTCCCGCCACGTCGGCCAACTTGTCCTCCTGGATATCGCACGCGACGATGTCCGCACCTTCCTCGGCCATCGCCACCGCGATGGTTCTCCCCAGCCCTTGGGCCGCCCCCGTCACCACCCCCACCTTGCCTTGCAGTTTCATCTCGATTTCCTCTCGTCCATGGCCGGCTCTCGTAAATCCTCGAAGCCGGAAGACCCTGCCGCGCCGCGGCACTCAATCGTTTCTCAGCTGGCCGCCTGACGGCGTTCGTGCGCGGCCATCTCCTCGACGAGTATCGGGACGCCGAGGTTGCAGGAGTGGATTCCTACGACGGTGCACAGTTTGAGCACCTCGAGGATCTCCTGGGGTGTCACCCCCATGTCCAGGGCGGCCTGGATGTGGCGTCTGGTGCCCGGCGCGTACATGTGGGTGGCGGCGGCGTCGACGGCGATGCACAGCAGTTGGATGACCTTCCGTGAGAGAACTCCACTCCGGTACGGCTGCATCGCCATCTTCATGTAGAGCTCGGTCCACTCCGGGTCCATCTCATTGAGCCCATCCCAGAGGGGATTCCAGCCGCCGCCGGCCTTCATCGCCTCCACCACGGGATAGCTGTTTTCATTCTGGGTCATCATTCCTCCGAAACGGTGGGGTGGTGCGGGATCAGTGGGCAGCCTCAACGCGGACGAGTTCGCGCTTGAGGATCTTTCCGGTCGCTGTCATCGGTAGCGCCGCGACGAATTCGATTCGGCGCGGGTATTTGTAGCTGGCCATCTGTGCCTTCGACCAGGTGATCAGCTCGTCCTCTGTCACCTGCGCCGAGGGCGCGAGGATGACGAATGCCTTGACCTCCTCGCCGTGCCGCTCGTCGGGCAGTCCGACCACCGCTGCCAGCGAGACGGACGCGTGGGTCATCAGCACCTCCTCGATCTCGCGGGGGTAGACATTGAACCCGCCGCGCACGATCAGGTCCTTCGCACGGTCAACGATGTAGTAGAAGCCGTCCTCGTCGACGCGGGCCAGGTCCCCGGTGCGGAACCAGCCGTTGTCGATCACCTCGTTGGTCGCGTCGGGCCGGTTGTAGTAGCCCTTCATCACGTTGTGCCCGCGCAGCGCGATCTCGCCCACTTGGCCTTCGCCGGAGATCGTGTTCCAGTTCTGGTCCACCAGCCGCGCCTCGACGCCCCAGACCGGGCATCCGATCGAGCCGGGGCGGGGGTCTTGTTCCGGGTCGCTGAACAGCGCCAGCGGGGACGTCTCGGACAGCCCGTAGCCCTCGAGGATCTGCACGCCGAACTTGGTCTTGAACTGAGTGAGTATCTCCACCGGCAGCGCGGCGCCGCCGGAGATCGCCTTGCGCATGTTCCGCGAGATCTTGTCGACGTCCGCGTCGGCGTTGCGGCCTTCGAGCGCGCCGAGCAGTGCCCAGTACATAGTGGGCACGCCGGCGAAAACCGTGACGTTCTCCCGCTCCATGACGGCGAGTGCGGCAGCGGCTTCGAACCGCGGGATGAGCACCAGGGTCGAGCCCACACAGAGCGCGGAGTTCATGCTGATGGTCTGGCCGAAGGAGTGGAACAGGGGGAGCGTGACCAGACAGACATCGAGTTGCGTTGGCGTGCTGTCTAATAGACGGTTTGCCGAAAGCGCGTTGAGCACCATGTTGGAGTGGGTGAGCTCCGCGCCCTTCGGCTGTCCGGTGGTGCCACTTGTGTAGAGGATCACCGCGGTGTCGGTGGGCTGTCGCACCACCGTCTCGAATTCACCGGACATCCCTGCGATGGCCTGGGCGGCTGTCTCGACGCCGGCGATCGGAGAGGGCGCGTGCGGGTCCGCGGTGAGCAGGAACATGTCCGTGCAACCGTGGGCATCGCGGAAGCCGTCGTGGCCGTATTCGCCAATCGGCAGGTCGGGGCCGCCCTCGAAGCAGAAGTAGGCCCTCGCCTGGGAATCGTTGAGGTGGTAGGCGACCTCGCGGCCCTTGAGCAAGATGTTGAGCGGCACCACGACAGCGCCCGCCTTGAGGATCCCGTAATACACCGTGGGAAACTCGATGAGGTTCGGGCAGGACAGCGCGACCTTGTCGCCCGGCTTGACGCCGCGGGCCACGAGCAGGTTCGCGATCTTATTGGCTTGGCGATTCAGCTCTGCATAGGACTGTCGCTGTTCGCGGAGTACGAGTGCATCGCGGTCCGGGTATCGCCGGACCGAATCTTCCAGCAAAACAGACAAATTGAGCATCAGGCCCACTTTCAAGACTCGAATCGGGGGTCACGCGATCGCGGCGGCGGTGGCGGCACGGACTTGGGTCTGGGTCACGCCGGGAGCGCATTCGCGCAGAACGAGACCTGTGTCGGTGACGTCGATGACAGCGAGGTTGGTGATGATGCGGTGTACCACGCCTGCCCCGGTCAGCGGTAAAGTGCAGGCCGGCACGATCTTCGGCGCGCCGGATTTGTCGGTGTGCTCCATGAGTACGATCACTCTGGCGGCGCCGTGGACCAGGTCCATGGCACCACCCATGCCCTTGACCATCTTTCCCGGGACCATCCAGTTCGCCAGGTCGCCGGTGGTGGAGACCTGCATGCCGCCGAGTACCGCGACGTCGATACGGCCGCCGCGGATCATCCCGAAGCTGGTCGCGGAATCGAAGAATGAGGCGCCGGGGTTGACGGTCACCGCCTCCTTGCCGGCGTTGATCAGGTCCGCGTCGACCTGGTCCTCCGTGGGATAGGCGCCCGTTCCGAGGATGCCGTTCTCGCTGTGCAGGGTGACCGTCACACCGGCCGGCAGGTAGTTCGGGATCAGCGTAGGCAACCCGATGCCCAGGTTCACGTACTGTCCCTCGGACAGTTCCAGCGCCGCCCGAGCGGCCATCTCATCGCGCGTCCAGCCGACGACCTCGGGGGTCGCCGGGTCGACAATCGTGGTCATCTCAGGCGGTCCTTCTGCCGTTGGCGGTGGTTACGATGCGTTTTTCGATGTGTTTTTCCTGCGGCCCGGTCTGCACGATCCGGTCGACGAAGATTCCCGGCAGGTGCACGTGGTGCGGATCGAGCTGACCGGGCGCGACGAGTCTCTCGACCTGCGCAATGCACACCTTGGCGGCCATCGCCGCGAGAGGGTTGAAGTTCATCGCGGCCTTGCTGAAGACGAGGTTGCCCGCGGTGTCGCCGACGAGCGCGTGCACCAGCGCATAGTCCGCCTTGATGGACTCCTCGAGCAGATACTGCCGGCCCGCGAACTCGCGGACCTCCTTCGGCGGCGATGCGAGCGCAACGGATCCGTCAGCGTGATAGCGCCAGGGCAGGCCGCCGTCCGAGACCGGGGTGCCCACGCCCGCGGGGGTGAAGAAGGCCGGGATCCCGGCGCCGCCGGCGCGCAGTTTCTCTGCGAGGGTGCCTTGTGGGGTCAGCTCCACCTCGAGCTCTCCGGAGAGATACTGCCGGGCGAAGTCCTTGTTGTCTCCGACATAGGATGCCGTTACACGGCGGATCTTTCTTCCCCCCAATAGGATTCCCAGACCGACGCCTTCCACTCCGCAATTGTTGGTGAACACCTCGAAGTTGGTGGCTCCGGCCGCGTCGATGGCCTTGATCAGCGCGTCAGGAATGCCGCATGCGCCGAATCCGCCGACCGCCAGGGACGCTCCGTCTTCGATGTCTGCGACCGCGGCGGAGGCTGTGCCGAATACCTTGCTCATGAGGTGGCTACCTTCCGAACCTCGAGCAGCTCCTCGATGAGCTCCTCCGCGTGTGGCCAATTCCCGTATCCGGAGGCCGGATTCAGGTGTCCCACCTCACCGAGGTCGATCAGTCGGCCGCCCCAGGACTCCGCCATGCCGGCCACTCTGCGGCGGCTGGCCAGCGGATCGTTCGTGCTGGCCGCGACGATGCTCGGGAAGGGCAGCTTACGGCGGGGGATGGGTAGCCAGCCGTTGCTGTCGAGGTCCTCCAGTGTCGGATACCCTTCGGGGGGTTGCTGTTCCAGGTYGGGGGGCGTCGCCAGCAGGGCGCCGAGAATCGGCCGGGTCGTCTGCTGAGCCCAGTGCACTGCGATCATGACGCCGGCGCTGTGGGCGACGAGCACGATCGGACCGTCGATGTCCTGGATGACGGCGTCGAGGGCCGCTGTGCGCGCGCTCACACTGAGCTTGTTGTTCTCGAGAGGAGGCACTATGCGGACCCGGTCGAGCTTGTTCGCCAGTAAGGTCTGCCAGTGCTCGTCGACGTGGTCCCGGAGTCCGGGCACGATCACGACTGTGGGGGATGAGGGGTCGGTGGGGACAGGGTTGGCCATTGCGGTCTCCGGAGTTAGTTGGTGATGTTCGAGACGCCGCCGGGCCGCAGCTGCTGGAGCTTGCGTAGGCCGGCGGGGAAGAGGCGTCGTCCCAGTAGCAGTGCCAAGGCCGCGAGGATGTATGCCAGCGGCGAGAGCCTGAGTGCGTCGAGCAGGCCCAGGTGGTCCGCCAGGATCCCGATGACGAAGGGGCCCAGGGCCAGGCCGAGAAGACTGTTCGCGATAGTGGCCACACCCATCGCGGAGGCGCGGAGGGTGGTGTGCGTGAGGTTGGCGACCATCGCGGCGGCAGGGCCGGAGGAGCCCGCCGAGAAGAAAGCGCCGATGCCGATCAGGACCAGCTGGACGGGGCCGTTGCTCATGCTGAACCCAAGCCCCAGACAGCCCAGCGCGATGACGCAGTAGATGATCGCCGAGGTCCACTTCGTGGCCGGGGTCTCGCGGCTGACCCGGTCGGTGATGACACCGCAGACCACCATGCCGCTGCCGATGAGCAACACGAAGACGGACGCGACCACTCCGGCCTTGTCTGGGGCCAGGCCGTAGTACCGGTTGAAGAAACTCGGCATCCAGGCCAGCAGGACCGCTGCCGGGAACATCTGCAGTCCGCTGCCCACGTAGGTCCACACGACTGCGGGGTTGGTGAACAGGCTGGAGAGGGGGGCGCGGTAACCGTCGGGCCTGTGTGGGTCGCCGATCGCGGTCGGCGGGCCCTCGATGGCATATCGGGCCAGCTTGCCCTCGGACACCAGGGCGCGGAACAGCGCCACCAGGATCAGGCCGAAGATCGYCATGGCGGCGAAGGACCAGCGCCAGCCGAATTGGACCGCGATGAACCCGCCGATCGCGACGCCGATCACCGAACCGAACGATCCGCCGGACATGAAAGCTCCGGCGAGGGCCGCGTGGACGCGGGGCGCGAAGACGGTGAGCGCTACGGCGATACCGACACTGCCATAGGCCGCCTCGCCCACGCCGACGAGGAAGCGGGCGCCGAGCATCTGCTCGTAGCTGGTGGCGATCGCGCACAGCAGCGTCGCGACGCTCCACAGCACGGCCATCAGGACCAGGCTCCGGACCCGGCCCCAGCGATCCGCCAAGATCGACAGAGGCAAGGTCAGCAAGCCCACCATCAGCGCAACGATGCTGTTCAGGGAGGCGAGGTGCGAGTCGGACAAGTCCCACTCGGCCTTCAGAATTGGGAAGACGGCGCTGAGCACCTGGCGGGACATGTAGTCCGACAGCAGTAGGCCGAAGGTCAATGCCAAGACCACCCAGGGGAAGATCCGTCGCTTCCGGCTGGGTGTGCGAGTTGGGGTGTCGACCTCGACAGGTTGATCTTGCAGCACCATGGCCTACTTCCTTGGGGTTGTTTCGAGAAGTTCGAGATTGTGTCGAAAGCGCGGGGCCGATCGGCTGGTCCTTCGGACCGGGAGCGCGTTGGGGGCACGGGCAATCACCATGCCCCAACGTCTGGTGATGTGGTGCTACGCGTTCTGGTGCTGGGCGTAGTGGGTGAATCCGACCTGCCCCGGCCGGCGATTCGGCGCGTAACCGGCCTGCGCCAGAGTCTCGTCCGCATCCGCGTAGCTCTCACCGATCCGGTAGATCTCGCGGGCCTCCTTGGCGGTGGCCACGTCCCGGCCGAGCTCACCGGCAACCCGCACCAACTGGCGCACCTGTTCCGCCGAAGTGATCTTGCCGCCCCGCGGCGCCCACAGATTGTCCTCGTTGCCGCACCGGGTGTGCAGGCCCATCGCGATCGCCATCGTGTTCACCGGCAGCACGCTGCGCATCAACGTCTCGAGCGTGAGCGAGGCGCCGTCCGGGACTCGGCGGATGAACTCCATCATGTTGTACGGGTTCGGCCCGTCCAGCCCGCCGCCGATCGCCACCCACGTGATGTTGAGCGGGCCCGTGTAGAAGCCCCGCCGAATCAACCGCTCCACGGTCTCGAGCTGCGGAATGCTCCCAAGCTGGAAGTGCGGCTGAATACCCGCGGCCTGCAGACGGCGCAGATGCTCCTCCACCCAGGTCGGGCCGGCCGGGACAGTCATCTCCCGGTAGGTCTCGACCAGTTCCGGACGCTCCAACGACGTTCCCCGCGTGTCGTTCTCGGTCATCAACTCCATGATGTTCATCTGGCCGGTATTGATCGCGATCGTCACCTGGTCCGGCGCCGGATCGAGCTCGGCCAGCATGTGACGGGTGTCATCGCTGAGCCACTTCGCCTCCGCACCCTCGCCCTCGGGGGCGAAGGAGATCGAGCCGCCGATCTGCAGGATCATCTCCGGCACGGCCTCGCGCAGCCGGCCCAGCAGCTCGTTGAACTTCGACAGCCGCTTGGAGCCTTTCCCGTCGAGCTCGCGGACGTGGATGTGCAGCACGGTCGCGCCGGCCTCGAAGCAGTCCACAGCCTGCTGGACATGCTCGTCCATCGACAACGGCAGGTCCTCGGGGAAGTCGTCGACCTCCCACTCCGGGCCGTACGGCGCGACAGTGATAACGAGCTTGTCCTGGTTCTCCGGGAACAGGGCATCATCGTGAAAATGCATGAAGAACTCCAATCGAGAGGGGTGAGGGTTGGCACGGGCCGGCTGGATGCCACCGGTGACGTCTTCCAGCGGAGATCGGAGCGGCCCACTCATGCTCGATCTCCGGCGACCTGCCCGGCCCAGACCACTTGAGGTGATGGATGTCACGATAGCTGGCGCCGGACGGTGATTTTTGACCAAAGGGGACAGAAAACTTGACCATTTGGGGCGGTTGGTGGGCGTGTCAACCGATATCGCCGAGGTCGTGTCGTTCCTCGCAGGCCCGGCGTGCTGGGGCAGCGGCGAGGTCGTCTCGCCAACGGCGGGATCTGAATCAGGCGCCCGTGGCCTGGGTCCGACCCTCCTTGCGGGCCTTCGCCAGCCCGCGCCGGGCCAGAAAGCCGTTGGCGAGGAGCAGGAGGGTTTTGTTGGGCGGCGCCGCGAACCCGGCCTGGGTATGGGGTGCATACAGCGCCTCGGTGCCCGTGACCTCGATCCAGCCGGTGTTCTGACGCGACTCCGGGCCGACGAGTTCGGCGCGATAGGCGTGGGCGAGCAGCCCTGCGCGGCGGCCGCCCTGCGGCACTCCGGCGGGCACCGTCAGACGCACGCCCTCGCTGCTCGCCGAGCTCACGTCGACCGGAACGACGGCCGGATAGCCGTCCACCTGACGGTAGGCGAGCAGCCGGTGCGACAGCTTCGCCGCGCGCTCCCCGGTCTTGGTCGCATCCACGCGGGGGCCGGTGCCCTTCTTCGGTGGGGTCTGTGGTTCCGCGTCGACCGTGGGTAGCGGTGCGCCGAACACCTCGGGCGGGTCGGTCAGGTGCAGGTCGGGCCAGGCGACTACTCGTCTTACCGTCACGGTCACCGGTACCCGGTCGGCGTAGTACGCGCTGAGCCACCGGTCCCAGAACACGCCGCGGCGTGGCTCGCCCGTGTAGGGGGTCGAGCGCCGGCCGATGTCTTCGAGCAGTTCTGGGTCGGGGGTGGGGTCGAACGTCGCGTCTCCCTGCACGAGCACGTAGCGCTGATTGGTGGAGTCGCCGATCCCGTGCTCGCGGGCGTGGTAGGCGAGCGCGACCCGGGGCTCACCGGTGATGCGTTCGAGCTTGCGGCCGAACCCCAGTGAGGTGGTGAAGCCGACCGTTCCCCGCTCGCGGTCGCGCAGCCCGAGGGGCGCCACCGCTGTCACCACGGCCCCGCCTGCGGGCGTGATGTACGTGAACCCGCAGGTCAGATCGCCGCCGATGACGTCATCGACCTCGTCCGACCAGGTGACCGGCATGAGTCGAGCCTACTCAGCCGATGCGGCACCGGGCCAGTGCTCGGGGGTTGACGACACCCCGGAGTGAATATAGCTTCACTTGAAGTGAGTAGTTACTCACAAATAGTGATCGTGTATTCAACACGGCATCGAGGAGCATCCATGGACCTGACACTGACCGCGGAGCAGAAGGAGTTCCGGCAGCTGGCCCGCGACTTCTTGAACAAGGAGGTCGTCCCACACCGCGCTGCGTGGGACCGCGCCGAATCGGTCGACACCGCGATCGTCGAGAAGCTCGCCGACATCGGCTTCTTCGGCATGACCATTCCGGAGGAGTACGGCGGCCTCGGCGGCGACTACATCACGTACTGCCTCGGCATGGAGGAACTCGGCCGGGCGGACTCCGCGGTCCGGGGCATCGTGTCGGTGTCGATGGGGCTCGTGGGCAAGGTGATCCTGTCGCACGGCACCGAGGATCAGAAGCACGAATGGCTGCCCCGCATCGCGTCCGGTGAGGCGCTCGCCTGTTTCGGGCTCACCGAGCCGGACAACGGTTCCGACCCCGGCAACCTGAAGACCAGGGCGGTACGCAGCGGCGACGACTACGTCATCAACGGTTCCAAGATCTTCATCACCAACGGCACGTGGGCGAAGCTGTGCCTGGTGTTCGCGCGGACCGGAGGTCCGGGGCCCAAAGGGGTTTCGGCCTTTCTGGTTCCGACGGACACCCCGGGATTCGACTCGCGCGAGATCCACGGAAAGCTGGGGCTGCGTGGGCAGGCGACGGCCGAGTTGTCGTTGACGGACGTGCGCGTGCCTGCCAGTTGCCTGCTCGGATCCGAGGGGCAGGGTTTCTCAATTGCCATGCACTCGCTGGACAAGGGTCGCGTCTCGGTGGGTGCGGGTTGCGTCGGAATCATCCAGGGCTGTCTCGAGGCCGCCGTCGACTATTCCCGCGAGCGCACGCAGTTCGACCGTCCGCTCGCCTCGTTCCAACTCGTGCAGGATCTGATCGCCGACATGTCCGTCGACGCCGACGCGGGGAGGCTGCTCACCTGGCGGGCGGCCGACCTGATCGAGCGCGGTGAACCGTTCGGGACGGCAGCGTCCAAGGCGAAATACTTCTGCAGCGAGGCCGCGGTTCGTGCCGCCAACAACGCAATTCAGATCTTCGGGGGGTACGGGTATGTCGACGAATATCCCGTCGCCAAATACATGCGTGACGCGCGGGTGATGACTCTCTACGAGGGCACCAGTCAGATCCAGAAACTGCTGATCGGCCGTGCGGAGACCGGGGTCAGCGCTTTCCTCTAGCGCCACCGAGCGTCGAGTGACCCTTGACACACACTTCGGCGTGAATGTACGTTCATTTTCATCGAATAGATACTCATATTTCATGAACACACCCTCATTGCACAGTCCAGGAGAGGAATCACCGTGACCGACTACGAAGACATCACCTACGAGGTCGACGGCCCGGCTGCCGTCGTGACGATCAACCGCCCCGCGCGCTACAACGCCTTCCGCGGCAAGACCGTCGAGGAGCTGATCAAGGCCTTCCGCTCGGCGTGGGCCGACGACGCGGTGCAGGCGATCATCCTCACCGGTGCGGGGGAGAAGGCGTTCTGCACCGGCGGCGACGTCAAGCAGCGCGCGGAGACTGGCGACTACGGCCCGACCGAGAGCGGAATGTTCGAGATCGGCAACCTGCACAAGCTGATCCGCGACGTCCCCAAGCCCGTCATCGCCGCGGTGAACGGCATCGCGGTCGGCGGCGGCCACGTCCTCCACGTGCTCTGCGACCTCACCATCGCGTCCGAGACCGCGAAGTTCGGCCAGGCAGGTCCCCGCGTCGGCTCCTTCGACGCAGGCTTCGGGTCCGCCTTCCTGGCGCGAGTCGTCGGCGAGAAACGCGCCCGGGAGATCTGGTACCTCTGCCGCCAGTACGACGCCGTCACCGCCGAACGCTGGGGCCTGGTCAACTGGGTGGTCCCCGCCGACCGACTGCTCGACGAGGCCAAGGCCGTCGCCGCGGAGATCGCCGAGAAGAGCCCCACCACCCTGCGTTTCCTGAAGCAGTCGTTCAACGCCGACACCGATCACCAGGCCGGACTGAGCAACCTCGCAATGTCTGCGCTGGACCTGTTCACGCACTCGCCCGAGGGTCTCGAGGGTGCGGCGGCGTTCGCGGAGAAGCGCAAGCCCGATTTCACCAAGTACGTGAACGCCTGAGTCCGACAGCACGGGAAGTGGGAAAAACCATGAGCAACACCATCGCAGTGGTCACCGGCGCAGGCTCCGGCATCGGCCGGGCCATCGCCCTCGCGCTCGCCGAGCAGGGCGACACGGTGGTCGTCGCCGACCTCGACCTGCAGGCCGCGGAGAAGACGGCAGCCGAACGGCCCGACCGGCTCTTTCCGATGACCGTCGACGTCGCCGACCGGGCGCAGGTCGACGCCCTGCGCGACCGGGTGACGGCCGAGGTCGGCGTCGCGAACGTCCTCGTCAACGCGGCGGGATGGGACCGCACCGACCAGTTCCTCAACGCCACGACCGAATTCGCGGAGAAGGTCGTCGCCATCAACTACCTCGGGCCCGTGCACATGTGCAGTGCGTTCCTCCCCGGCATGGTGGAGGCGGGGAACGGCGGGCGCGTCGTCAACCTCGCGAGCGATGCCGGCCGTGTCGGCAGTGCGGGGGAGAGCATCTACGCCGGTGCGAAGGGGGGCGTGATCGCGCTGTCGAAGTCGCTCGCCCGGGAGATGGCCCGATACCGCATCAACGTCAACTGCGTGTGCCCCGGCCCGACCGACACCCCGCTGTTCCAGGCTCAGGCCGACAAGCTCAAAGAGGCTCTGGTGAAGTCCATTCCGTTCCGGCGGCTCGCCCGCCCGGAGGAAGTGGCGGCGCCGGTCCTGTTCTTCGCGTCCGAATCCGCATCGTTCATCACGGGCCAGGTGATCAGCGTCAGCGGTGGCCTCACCATGGCCGGCYGACCGGGTACCGGGACGGAGGACTCATCATGACGTACACATACGATGCCCACGCCTATCGTCAGTACTTCGAGCACGATTTCACCTATCTGAACGGCTTCCGGCGCAACACCCACCGGTATGCCGATCGACTCGCGATGCAGTCCCCGTCGACCGGCGAGAGCTGGACGTACGCCGAACTCGGCGATCGCGTCGACCGGCTCGCCACCGGGCTCGCCCGCGCCGGCGTCGCACCGGGCGACGTCGTGGCCTACCAGTTGTTCAACGGTCCCGAATTCGCCCAGCTGTACCTGGCCGGGCAGGCCTGCGATGCGGTCGGAGCGCCGATGAACTTCCGGCTCGCATCCGGGGAGACGGCGTGCATCCTCGACGCGAACCGCCCCACGGTGTTCGTCTACGACACCGAGATCGGCGAGATGGTGCGGGATGCCTTGTCGCGCGCCACACACAAGCCCGCTCTCGTCGTTGCCGTCGGACCCGGAGAACCGCTGCCGGGAAACGGTTTCGAGGTGATTCGCTTCGACGAACTCGTGGCAGAGTCGGCGTCGCCGCCGGACGTGAGTCGCACGGTGTGGGACGAAACCACCCGGCTRTTCACGTCCGGAACCACCGGCATGCCCAAGGGTGTTCCGCTGAACAGCATGATCGAGATCTTCAGCGCCCACGACGTGATCATGCACTTCCCGCTGACCGCGGAAGACAAGACCCTGAACATGACTCCGTGGTTCCACCGCGGCGGACTGTACTGCGCCGGGCCGAATCCCACGTTCTATCTCGGCGCCTCGCTGGTGGCGCAGCGCAGCTTCGACGCCGACGTGACCCTCGACTATGTCGAGGAATACGGGCTGACGTTCCTGATCGGTGCCCCGACCAACCTGGCGATGCTCGCTCGCGCACAGGAGAAGAAGCCCCGGGACCTGTCGACCCTCGACGGCATCGTGACGATGGGCGCGCCCCTCGAACGGGAAGCGGCACTGCACTATCAGAAGGTGCTGAATCCCCGCATCTTCAACGGGTACGGCAGCACCGAGGGATTCTGGAACACCTTTCTCCGGCCCACCGATCTGCCGGAGATGGCCGGGACCGCCGGGCGGGCCTGCATCGACGACGACGTCGCCGTGGTCAGGCTGTTCGACGACCGCCTCGCCGACGCTCACGAGACGGTAGCCAAGGACGGCACCGAGATCGGTGAGGTCATCGTCCGCTCACCGAAAGGCGCCAACGCCTACTTCGACGCCCCGGAGCAGGAGAAACGGAAGTTCCGGAACGGCTGGCTCCACATCGGCGATCTGGCCACGTGGGACGACAAGGAGTTCGTGACGATCGTCGGCCGCAAGGACGACATGCTCCTGTCCGGCGGCGAGAACGTGCACCCCGTGCAGATCGAGGAAGCACTGGGCGAACATCCGTCGGTCACGGATTCGCTGGTGGTCGGGGTTCCCGACGACAAGTGGGGGCAGGTCGTCGTCGCGTACGTCGTCACCACCGCACCGGTCCCGTCCGCGGACGATCTGGACGACTTCTGCCGCAGGCACCCGATGCTGTCGCAGTTCAAGCGCCCCCGCGCCTACCGCTTCGTGGAGTCACTGCCCATGTCGGCGACGGGAAAGAAGTTGCATTACAAGGCCACCGATACCGCGCGCCGGGAATTCGAGAGCGGGGCATTCGTGGTCCCGAGTGCCCGCGCACCCCACACCCTCAGTTCGTAAAGGACACCGTCATGACCATCGAATTCGAGTCCGAGCACCACCAGTTCCGGGACAGTGTCCGCAGCTTCGTGCGCGAGCGGATCGTCCCGCGGCACGAGCAGTGGGAAAGTGAAAGCTGCCTCGACCCGGCACTGTTCACCGACGCGGGTAAGCAGGGGCTGCTCGGTTTCCCGGTTCCCGAAGCCTACGGTGGCCCCGGCGTCGAGGACTTCCGTTACAACGCGATCGTCGTCGACGAGGTCAGTCGCGCGGGCGCCGCCGCCGCGGGCATCGCGTTCTCCCTGCAGAACGACGTCGTGCTGCCATACCTGACGGACATGACGACCGAGGAGCAGAAAGCACGCTGGCTTCCCGGAACCGTCACCGGTGAAACGATTCTCGGCATCGCGATGACCGAGCCGGGCACCGGCAGCGACCTCACCGGGATCCGCACCACGGCAGTGCGCGACGGCGACCATTACGTGGTGAACGGCAGCAAGACGTTCATCTCCAACGGTCAGAACGGCACGCTCTTCGTCGTCGCCGTGCGCACGTCTGCGGACAAACACATGGGGCTCTCGCTGCTCGTCGTCGAATCGGACACACCGGGGTTCTCCCGGGGCCGCAACCTCGAGAAGATCGGGCTGCACGCCCAGGACACGAGCGAGCTGACGTTCACCGACATGCGCGTGCCGGTCGCCAACCTCCTCGGCGAGGAGGGGCAGGGTTTCTATCAGCTCGTCCACAATCTGCCGCAGGAGCGCCTGTCATTGTCCGTCGGCGCGGTCTCGGCCGCCGAGGGTGTGCTCGAGCAGACCCTGGAATACGTGAAGGAACGCAGCGCCTTCGGAAAGCCGATCGCCAGTTTCCAGAACACCCAGTTCGTTCTCGCGGAACTGGCCACGGAACTCGATCTGGCCCGCACGTATCTCGACGACTGCATCCGGCAGCACGTACGCGGAGAGCTGACCCCGGCCCGTGCGGCGCGGCTCAAGTGGTGGACCACCGAACTGCAGGTTCGCGTCGCCGACCGCTGCCTGCAGCTGCACGGCGGCTACGGGTACATGCGCGAGTACGCGGTGGCGCGCGCGTTCGTGGACGCCCGGATCCAGACGATCTACGGCGGTACCACCGAGATCATGAAGACCATCGTGGCGAAGGATCTCGGTATCTGACCCGGGCCGGACTGCGGTTCCGGCCCCGCGCGGGATACTGTGAATACTCGTTCACCGCAGGTTCTGCCAGCAAGGAGAGGTCATCTGTCATGGCGAAGGACACGTCCGCCGTTTCACTCGACGAAGCCGTCCGCGCCGTCCGCGTCAGCTCGAGGCGACGCCAGGTGCTCGACGCCGCGGTCACGGTGATGCAGCGGACCGGCTTCCACCAGATGTCCATGCAGGCACTGGCCGACGAGGCCCAGGTGAGTGTCGGACTGATCTACAAGTACTTCGGTGGCAAGGAGGACATCCTCCTCGCCACGATCGTCGACATCCTCGACGCCTTCCGCGATCAGCTCGAGCCCGCGATGGACGCAGCGGGCACCGACCCCGTCGAGCGGCTGGTGGCCGGGTTCCGGCGCTATGTGGAGATCGTCGACGAGAATCTGGATGCCGTCGTGCTGACGTACCGGGAGAGTCGGACACTCGACCAGGATGGGCGTGAGCGGATCAAGGAACTCGAGGTGGCGACGTCCAAGCCGCTCCACGACGCCCTCGACGCCGCGATTGCCGCGGGTATCGCGAGCGATCTCGACGTCGACCTGACGACGTTCGACATGATGATGCTCGCGCACGGGTGGGCGCTCAAGCACTGGCACTTCGCTGCCCGCTACACGGTGGACCAATACGTTACGGCGCAAACACGATTCATTCTCCGCACCGTGCTGTCGGACCGGAGCGCCGCCGCGTACCGACACCTGACGGAGTGACCGCGCATACGCTGGCCGGATGACCAGATGGCGGTTCGACGGGGAGATCACGGGCCTGGGCACCGGTTCGGGCGTGCGCATCGTCGTCGGACACTGGTCGCGATCGCCGCTCGGTGAGTTCACGGATGTCATGGTCGAACTCGCCGACGGTCACCGCGTGCTCCTCGCCCCGTCGGACGCGGTCCGCGACTTCGTCACCGCGACGTACGTCTTCGACGAAACCGTGATCACGCCTGTGCGGCGCTCGCGGTCCGGCGGCACTCGGACAGTCGAGGCCGGGGACCTGCGCGTGAGCGTCGAGGTCGGCGCCCGCACCGCGCTCGGGCGCCTGCTGAACCTGATCCCGCGGGCCGTCGCGAGTGCACCGTGGTTCTGTGTGGTCAGCGACCCGATCGCCCGCGCCGCTCTCCGTGGTGTGCGCACCCGTGGCACCGCAGGCAACGGGCGTCGCGAGTACTACGGCGCCGTCGATCAGCGGCGGCTGGTGGGAATGTCCGCATCCTGGCGCGGCCGGGACCTCGGCCCGCTGCGGCCCGTGGATCCGCCCGTCCGCTTCGGGTTCGGCTCGACGCCGCGGACCCCGGCTGTCACCTCGATCGTCACCACCATCGTCGACTAGTCGAAGAGGGTGGGGGCCTCTCCCGGCTGTTCCCGGTCGGCCGGTTCGACCTCGCCGGCCGGGCTCGTCGCCTTGTGCACCACGGACAGGGTGGTCGTCCGAACCGAGAGCCGATGTCCGTCGGGATGCTGCAGCGACGCCATGCCCTTGCTGAGCTCGACCACCAGCCAGGGACCGGCGTGACCGGACGCCTGCACCAGATCGCCCACCTGTATCTGTACGGCTACCACCGCTTCCTCCCAAGGTTTACTGCATCGGCCTAGGCCCAGCGTAGCGACATCGGCGGGTGTCAGCCGAGTGACGGGAACTCGATCGGGTGAGACCGGACAGGCAGCTCGATATGATGCTCATCGAGGTCTGTCCGCGAACCCCACGACTGATCCGAGCATGCACGATGACGCGAAAGTGGTCACGGCGGTCAATCGGAGCGCTGTCCCGGCGCGGCGCGGCGTCCCCCCGGGCAGCTTTCGATTCGGACGCGCGCCAACTGCCTGCGCGTCTGATATCGCTCCTGGTGCGACCGACCACCCCTCCGTTGTGGTTGGGGATCGTGGTCGCCGCCACCGTGATCACCGTGGAGACCGTTGTGGTGCATCAGCTGAACAAGGTGGCACCGCAGAACGCCTTCGGTGCGGTGTTCCTGCTCGGGGTTCTGGTGGTCTCGGCTCGGTGGGGATTCGCGCTGTCGGTGCTGACGACAGTGGTGAGCGCCGTCATCTACGTCTACTTTCACCTGCAGGTGGAGGGCACGCTGCTTCCGGCCAAACCCGGCGACTGGGTAGCCGTCGTGGTGTTCCTGCCCGTCGCGCTGGTGGCCAACCTCATGGCGGGCCAGGCCAGATTGCGCACCGCGGAAGCGGTTCTGCGCCGCCGGGAGGCGGAGGCGAGCCGGGACGAACTCGCGATCCTCGCCGAACACCAAGCCGCACTGCGCCGGGTGGCGACATTGGCGGCCCGTGGGGAGAGCCCCTCCGAGGTGTTCACGGCGGTGGCCGAAGAACTCGCGCTCTGGCTGCATGTGGTCGACGCCGTGCTGATTCGCTACGAGGGAGACGGAACCGGGACATTGGTCGCTGTTCGATACGAGCCGAGGGAAACTCGGATGCCCGTCACCGGAGACACGATCTCGACGGAGGGCGACGACGTCGGGGCGATCGTATTGCGCACCGGCCGCGGCGCCAGGATCGACAACCACGCACACGTCGGTGGGGCAGTTGCCACCCGCATTCGTGCGGAAGGCTTCGGATCGATCGTGGGAGTCCCGATCGTCGTGGACAAACGGGTGTGGGGCGCCGCGATCGTCGGATCGCGGCGCACCGAGCCGCTGCCCGCGGACACCGAGACCCGACTCGGTGACTTCGCCGATCTCGTCGCGACCGCGATCGCCAATGCTGCGACCCGTGCCGAACTGATCGCCTCGCGGGCCAGGATCGTCGCAGCCGCCGACGACGCGCGGCGTCGCCTGGAACGTGACCTGCACGACGGGGCCCAGCAGCGGCTGGTGTCGCTGGGACTCGAGGTGCGGCTGGCGGAGGCGTCGGTGCCGGCCGAGTGGGTGGACGTGCGGGAGCAGCTGTCGGCCATCGCGTCGGGGCTCACAGGCGTGTCGGAGGATCTGCGGGAACTCTCGCACGGAATCCATCCGGCGATCCTGTCGAAGGGCGGGCTGGGATCGGCGGTGCGGACGCTGGCTCGTCGTTCCGCAGTCCCCGTCGCTCTCGATGTCGCGATCGAGGGCCGGTTCACCGAATCGGTCGAGGTGGCCGCCTATTATGTGGTCGCCGAGGCGCTCACCAATGCCGCCAAGCACGCCCACGCCTCCGAGGTCGAAGTGTCCCTGCGGGCGGAGGACGGCACTCTGCACGTGGTGATCGGGGACGACGGCGTCGGCGGTGCCTCGTCCGGTGCGGGCTCCGGGCTCATCGGACTACAGGACCGTGTCGAGGCACTCGGCGGCCACATGCAGATCACGAGCCCGCCCGGTCACGGGACCACGCTGGACATCACCATCCCGGTCGCCGGCGAGTGACCGGGAGGATTTACCTGCTAGCGGGAATGCGTACCGGCAGGTACCCGGTCGACCATGGACCACATGGTGTTGCAACTCGGTCGTCTACGGTGCGTGATCGTCGACGACAGCCCACGTTTTCTGGACATTGCCCGGCGACTGCTCGAGCAGCAGGGGATCACGGTGGTCGGTACGGCGTCGAACACTGCCGAGGCGGTCCGATCGGCCACGGAGTTGCAGCCCGACGTCATCCTCGTCGACGTCGAACTCGGACCGGAGAGCGGATTCGACCTCGCGGAGCGGCTCCACGACGAGGCGCACCCGGCCGCGGTGATCCTGATTTCCACTCACGCCGAGCAGGACCTGGCGGAGTTGATCTCCGGGAGCCCCGCGGTGGGCTTCGTGTCGAAGTCCGATCTGTCGTTCGATGCCATCCGGGATGTGCTCCGCGCCGGTGACGGAACCGAAGGGGAGCGGGTGGCCCCGGTCAGCGGGCCTCGAGGAAGGTGACGACCGCGAGTACTCGTCGGTGATCGTCGCCGGTCTCCGGGAGGTTCAGTTTGGTGAGGATGCTGCGCACGTGTTTCTCGACGGTGCCCTCGGTGACCCACAGCCGGCGGGCGATGCCGGCATTGGAACGTCCTTCCGCCATGAGGGCCAGTACCTCCCGCTCCCGCGCGCTGAGTGCGGCGAGCGGGTCATTGCGCCTGCGGGCGGAGACCAACTCCTGCACCAGCGCGGGGTCGACGACGGAGGCCCCCGCGGCGATGCGCTGGAGGGTGTCGATGAAATCGTCCACGTCGGTGATCCGGCTCTTGAGCAGGTAGCCGATTCCCCGGCCGCTGGCCAGTAGCTCCATCGCGTGTTCGACGTCGGCGTGCGCCGACAGGACCAGGATTCCGACTTCGGGGAATTCGTCGCGGATCGCCCGGGCCGCGTCGAGCCCTTCGGTGGTGTGGGTCGGGGGCATCCGGATATCGACCATCACCAGGTCGGGCGCTCGCTCCCGGACCAGGTCGAGGAGTGTGGTTGCGTCGCCCGCCTGTTCCAGGACGTCGAAGCCGGAGCGCGTGAGCAGGCTCGCCACACCCTCGCGGAGCAGGACGTCGTCTTCGGCCAGGATCACGCGCAGGCGGGTCGTCACCGGGCCGCTCGCCGAACTCGCCGGTGCCCGAGCCGACTGTGGGTGTTCGCGGGCGTGGTCGTCGCCGGTGTCGGTGGGCACGGCCATGTCGTCGACGGTCAGGCCGTGGCGGCGTTGGATCCGCCGCAGTTCCTGCCCGAACTCGGCGGCGGTCGCGGGACGATCCTCGGTGTTGGCCGCCATCGCATGGTTGACGGCGGAGCGCACGTCGGCGGGTATGTCGGTCTGCGTGGCACCGGGCAACGTTCCGTCGGTGGTCTGCGGCACCTGAGTGGCCGTCTGCTCGGCTCGGGGGGCGTGACCGTTGAGCGCGCACAGCAGCGTGGCCCCGAGGCTGTAGAGATCCGACGCCGGTGTGGGGGTCTGTCCCTGGAGTACCTCGGGTGCGGTGAACGCGGGGGAACCGGAGATGAGGCCGGTGGCGGTCTCGAAGCCACCCGAGATTCGCGCGATGCCGAAGTCGGTGAGTTGAGGCTCCCCGTATTCGGTGAGCAGGATGTTCGCGGGCTTGATGTCGCGGTGGAGGGTGCCTCGTCGGTGTGCCGTCTCGAGTGCCCCGGCGATCTTGACCCCGATGTGCAGCGACTCCTGCCAGCTCAGCGGGCCCGCCTCGCGGATCAGCGCGTTGAGGGAATCGCGCGGGTGGTACTGCATCACGATGTAGGGTGCGCCCGATCCCGTGGTGCCGCTCTGGAAGATGCTGACGATGTTGGGATGCCCGGACAGTTTGCCCATGGCGTGCTGTTCGCGGAGAAATCGGTCGAGATTGTCCGAGTCGAGTGCGGCGGCAGTGAGCACCTTGATGGCAACAGTGCGCTCGAGGGAGCGCTGCCAGCAGCGGTAGACCGCTCCGAAACCGCCACGTCCGACTTCGTGGGCATCGTCGAAGCCGGCCGCGGCCAGCTCTACCGCAATCGTCCCGAGCGGATCGGACCGCGTCGCCGGAGGATGGAATTCGGCCATCGTCGACCCCGAGTTTCGCCGTCCGTGAGAAAAGAAAAGCGCGCGATCACCGTCGAAGTGACCGACTTCGAGAATACGTCATCGGTGCCGGGCCCGACATGCCATGACGCGGCCTCGCACACATCGAGCGGTCATGGAATTGCAGCTACCTGGAAGACCGAGATTGGCGCTGGTGGCATCCGGAAGCTCCTGCTGGCAGTGGCGACGCCGGGCCCCGTTTCCACGACGATTTACATCAATGGTCGTTCGATCATCAACCCATCACCTGCACCGCACAAGTCGGTGCGGCACAGAAAGAAAATGAAGGTGAGAACAATGAGCAAGTTCGCACTCCGCGCGGCGGTCGCCGTAGCCGCAATCGCACCCCTGGTCGCCCTCGGTGCCGGAACTGCTTCCGCCGCAACAGTACCCGATGTGGCTACTCCTGCCGCCCGCGTCGTGCCGGATGCGGGTCCTGTGACGGACCTTCCGGATTCGGGTTTCCCGTGGGGCTGGCCGGGAACGACCGGGCCTATCGGACCCGGACGCGAGGATGTGGGGCCCTTCCACGGCGGGTTCGGCGAATTCGGCGGCTTCGGTCACTTCGGTCACTTCGGTCACTTCGGCGGCCACGGTGGGTTCTAGCCGGCCTCGGCGCCCGGCCGGATCGTGCCCATCGCCGCCGCGGCGCTGAAGTCCATCGACCTCGTGACGGACGGCATGCCTGTCACCAACCGAAAGGATCACGGTCCGCCCCGGGTACCCACGTGTTGCCGGGGCCGGTCCACTGACGCCGTTTGATCATCTTGCGGGCGGCCCGGTGATTGCGTCCGACGAGCCGGTCGAGGTAGAGATGCCCGGCGAGATGGTCGGTTTCGTGCTGCAGGCAGCGGGCCAGGTAACCGGTGCCCTCGACGGAGATCGGGTTGTTGCCGATGTCCACGCCGACCACTCGCGCCCAGTCGGCCCGGCCCGTCGGGTAACGCTCGCCCGGAACGGAGAGGCATCCCTCGAGGTCGTCCGGGTCGGGCATGGTCTCGGGCGGAGGTGAAGTCTCGAGTACCGGATTGATGACGTGCCCTCGATGCCGTCGGGTGTCGTCGATCAGGTCGTACACGAAGATCGCTCTCGGGTCTCCGACTTGGTTGGCGGCCAGGCCGGCCCCGTGAGCTGCGGTGTTGGTCTCGTAGAGGTCGTCGATCAAGGCGGCGAGTGCGCTGTCGAACGCGGTGACCGGCACCGCTGGTGTGGTCAGTCTGTTGTCTCCGGCAATGAGGATCGGTCGAATAGCCATGCGAAAGAGAGTACTCAAATATGAGTACTCCGGTAGAACTGATGGCATGAATCCCACGCGGCTGTTCGTCCTCGGCGCTCTCGCCAAGCGGGGACCCATGCACGGTCACCAGCTGCGTCGCGACGCGCGTCTGGATCGAGCCGAATTGTGGTCACAGGTGAAGCCCGGGTCGCTCTACGGTGCGTTGCATCGGCTCGCGGACGAGGGTCTGATCCGGCCGTTGCGAACAGAGCAGGACGGTGCGCTGCCCGCCAGAACCGTGTACGAGATCACGGCGGAAGGCGCCAGGGAGCTTCGAGCGCTTCGTGACGAGGCGTTCACCGAGTTCGAACTCAAACCGGACCCCGTCGACCTCGCCCTGGCTGTGAGCGCGGATCTCGACCGAGAGGTACTTCGCGGCTACGTCGAGGACCGCATCGCAGTCCTCGCGGCACGCGAGCTGCAGTTCGATCACCAGCTCGATCGTCGATGGCCCGACCAGAGTGCGGCGGACGATCTCATCGTCGCCCACGCCAAGATGCGCATCCAGACCGAGATCGCCTGGCACAAGAAAGTGCTCGCCGACATCGACAAGCTGGAGGCACGGTGATCCGCGGAGGGGAGGAACCGGTCAACGGCGGCTGCCGGAACGGAGTCGGCGGGCGTGCCGTCGGCGGTCGGCTTCGGTCATCCCGCCCCAGATCCCGTACGGTTCGTCCTCGGCCAGGGCGTGGTCGCGGCACTGGGCGAGCACAGGACAGTCCTGGCAGATCTGCTGGGCGTTCGCTTCGCGACGGGCTCGCGCATGACCGCGTTCGCCGTCGGGGGAGAAGAACACCGACGATGCGACTCCGCGGCATGAGGCCAGCTCGCGCCAGTCCTCGGCATCGGGTGCAGCCACGGGGGCCGGTGTTCGTGACGTTTCTGCCAACAGCACTGCGGTCCTTCCGTTCCCGCCCGTGGAACAGAACCGCGTGGCGGGAAACAGATATCGATGTTCTTCGTGTGAGCGTCGGTATCGGTTACGAGCTATCCCGTTAACAAACCGGACGGCCTGTTTAAGGGTATACCGGACGACCACACGACTGCGCCACTGGGTCGGATGTCCAGTGGTGCGGCGGTGCATCGACGTGCTTGCGGACGGATTGACGAGTGTGTCGGGAGTGGCTTCCGAGGTCGTTAGCGTTGCACGGCGGAGTCGAGGAGTGGAACCACCTGTCCCAGTGCCCAATCGAGGCTGGGCGGTGAGGGGAAGGCGATCGACTGCGCCAGCGTCGGTGCCGGCGGCACGTATGCGCCGCGCTCGACAGCGCCGAGCGACTGGAATGCCGGCTGCTGTTCCACACTCTCCAACGCGCCATTGGAACTCGTTGCCAGGATGAGATCGGCATCGGTGTCGGCGAGTAGTTCAGTGCTGATCTGGGCACGCCCGGGGATATTGCTGACAGGTTGTGCCGTGGCGAACGGGGTCAGCGTCAACCCCAGTTGGTCGAGGAACTTCGCTCCGGCGTCGTCGGTCGAGTTGACGACGTACGTCGAGTCGGGCTGCGGTCCCACGAAGAAGGTGTAGGTCTTGCCGTCGAGGGCGGGGTGGGCGGCGGCGGCGTCGTCGATAGCCGATTCGGTCTGCGCCACCACGTCGTCTCCCTGCGAGGAGATACCGAGCGCGGCGGCGATCGTCTGCGTCGCGTCCTGCCAGGTCTCGGCCGAGGGGGTGTCGGCATAGTGCACGACGGGAGCCAGTTCCGAGAGTTGGCTGTATTGATTGTCGAGCCCGAATGACTTGGTGGCGACGATGAGATCAGGAGCCTGTGCGGCGACTTCTTCGACCGAGACACTGGTGTTGACACCCTGGAGAATGGCCGGGTGGGCGTCCCCGAGACTATCCGCCGTCCACGGCTGCACGCCCGACTCGTTCGGCGCCTTCCCGATTGCGACCGGAGTCACGCCGAGCGACAGCAGAATGTCGGCGTCGGTCCAGCTCAACGCGACGACGCGGTCCGGGCGCTCGTCGATCGTCGCCGACCCCAGCGCGCCCGTCGTGGTCACGGGGAAGGCATCACTGCTCGCGGAGGTCGCGGGTGAGTCCGTCTCGGATGACGCGCACCCGGCGACCACCGTTCCGACCAAGAGAACCGCCGCCATGATCCCTGCAACCCGCATCCGTCACTCCTCACCTCGCCACGACGTTGTAAGGGCAGGCTAACCGCTCCGGGGAATGGCGCAAGCCGGATTCCGCGATGCAGGTCATGGACGGGCCGCGACGACGAGCGATGCCATCGCCCTCAGTCCTTCGTGCGTGGGGTGCAGGGGCATCGTGAACGATCGGGGGACGAGGCCTTCGAACCACCGTAGATCGGATCCAGCGCACGCGTCGTGCCCCACCGCGGCGGCGGCCACGTCGACGAAGTACGCGCCGTTACTCCGTGCCGCGCCGGCGAGAACGCTGTTCATACTCACGAAGAACTGCACCACGAAGGCGGCGTCAGCATCGCTCGTGGGGATATAGGGCCAGCAACCGCGGTCGCCGAAGATGCCGCCGTGCCCCACCAGCAGCACGGTCGCAGCGGGGGCCTTCTCGGTGATCGCAGCCAGGGTGGCGGACACCTTCGGGCCGAGCACGGTGAGAGCGTCGTTCATGCGCCGGGCCGTGGTGGCGTCGGAGCGACAGGTCGCGTCGAGCCCCGGGGCGAGCGTGTAGCAGGGCTCCACCAACGATGACCACGCGATGTCGTTTCCCCCGATGCTGACGGTGACGAACGTCGTGTCCGGCCGGAGTGCCCCGATCTGCGGTGGTTGCGGTCCGGTGATGGTGAATTGTGGTGTTTCCGTGATGTTTTCGGTCTTTGCTGCCGCGCACGCCCTGCTGACGTACGATTCCGCGTGCAGGGTGTCGGCGACGATCTGCGGGTACGCGTCGGCTGTGCGGAAACAGCCGTCTCGAATCGACAGCGGGTCGTGAGGCGACCCAGTGGCCCGCGAATCACCCAACGCGACGTACCGGATGGCGGAGTCCGGCGCGGCGTCGGCAATGGCGACGTGCGACCACGGGAGTGCGAGCGCCACCACGCACCCGGCGAGGACCGCCGACAGCGCCGACTTCACGGGAACGCTTCGAGGACGACCGGATGGTGTGGGACCGGCGGGTTTTTCGTCATCACTCATCATATTTCCGCGCACCGGATATCGCCTGACTTCGACGGACTCGGCTCCATGCGAGTCTGCGAAAGTCGCGGACTTCGCGTCACGCTGAGTCCAATCGGTGACATCCATCGCCGCGTTGTTGAAGGCTGAACTAAGACTTCCGACGATCAAGGAGCCACACCATGTCTCGTGAACTGCACCTCGCCGGCTTCCTCATCGCCTCGCACGTCACCCACTCCCACGCCGCGTGGCGGCACCCGGCGTCGGAGACCGACTACCTCGGACCCGATTACTACCGGCGCGTGGCGCAGACACTCGAACGCGGAAAGTTCGACTTCCTGTTCTTCGCCGATCTCCTCGCCACACCCGTTCGATACGGCAACGACATCCGTGTCCCGCTGAGCAGTGGAACGCAGGCGTCGGCGACCATCGACCCCTCGCTGGTGGCGGCGGGCCTGGCCAACGTAACCGAGAAGATCGGTCTGGCGATCACCAAGTCCACCACCTACTTCCACCCGTACGAGGTGGCGCGGATCTTCGCCACCCTCGACCACCTGTCCCGGGGCCGGGCGGGCTGGAACGTCGTCACCTCGCTCAATCAGGCGGAGGCCCAGAACTTCGGCATCGAGAACCACCTCGGTCACGACGAGCGGTACGACCGCGCCCAGGAATTCCTCGAGGTCGCATTCAAGCTCTGGGGGAGCTGGGATCGTGACGCCCTGGTGCAGGACAAGGCGTCGGGTGTGTTCGCCGATCCCGACAAGGTGCGCACCGTCGACCACGAGGGCGAGTGGTTCAAGACGCGCGGACCGTTGACGGTGCCGCACTCACCGCAGAGCCGTCCCGTGATCATCCAGGCCGGGTCCTCCTCGGTCGGTAAGGACTTCGCTGCCCGCTGGGCGGAGGCGATCCTCGAGATCGACCCGACGAGTGAGGGCCGCAAGGCCTACTACGACGACGTGAAGTCGCGTGCATCGAACTTCGGGCGCAACCCCGACGACATCAAGATCTTCCCGTCGTTCGTGCCGTTCGTCGGGGAGACCGAGTCGATCGCGCGGGAGAAGCAGGCGTTCCACAACGAACTCGCCGACCCCATCTCCGGCCTGATCACGTTGTCGGTGCACACCGATCACGACTTCTCGCAGTACGACCTCGACGCCCCGATCGAGGATGTCGTCGTGCCGGGCACCCAGGGGTTGTTCGACGTCGCGCGCCGGCTCAGCGTCGAGGACAACCTCACGTTGCGCGACATCGGCAAGCTGTATGCCCAGGGTGTGCTGCTGCCGCAGTTCGTCGGGACGGCGTCGCAGATCGCCGATCAGATCGAGGAAGGATTCCTCGGCGGGGAGGCGGACGGGTACATCCTGTCCGCGGCCCAGGCGCCGGGGTCGTTCGACGACTTCGTCGACCTCGTCGTTCCCGAGTTGCAGCGGCGTGGACTCTTCCGCACCGACTACACCGGTAGTACCCTGCGTGACCACCTCGGTCTGGGCGGCGCGAGTCTCACTCCCGCACCGCGCGGAGTGGCCGTCGGCGCCTGACGTCGGCGGCTACCTCGCCGGGTGGGATCTGAGCGCTAGGCCATCAGCGGGGCCAGCCGCTCCGCATGCTCCCGCAGCGACGGGACGTGGCGCAGCATGAGGTGTTCGTGATCGACGTGTCCCGACAGGGCCAGACTGCCGACGAGCGACCCCGTTCCGGACCGGACGGGGACGGCCACGCAGGCCGACGCGTCCCGGAGCTCGGCGAGTTGGGTGGCGAAGCCCTGGCTTCGGATCAGGTCCAAATTCGCGAGGAGTTCGCTCCGCGCGACGATCGTGCGGGCCGTCAGCGCCCGCGGCTCCCAACGCGGAATCACGGATTCGAGTTCCGACTTCTCCGCGAGAAGGAGTTTGCCGACCGCGCACGCGTAGAGGTGCTGGTTGAGAAACGATTCGTCCTCCGGCGGCGGGTATTCGGGGTCGGCGTCGGCCGTGCGGACGGCGACGTTGGTGTAGTAGAACAGGTGGACCCCGAAGCGCACCGACAGTCGTAGTTCGGCGAGAACCTCACGCGCCGCCGCACACACGGTGGGCACGACGGCGGCGTCGACGAGGATCCCGATCTTCTGGCCCAGCGCGAACCCGGACAGATCGGGGAGCCGCACCACATAGCCTTCGCCGACGAGAATGTTGAGCAGTCGATACGTGGTCGCCGACGGCATCGACAGGCGGGCCGCGATGTCTTTCGCGGTCACACCCGAGCCGGCGCGGGCCACTTCCTCGAGCACCCGCAGCGCGCTGGTGACGGCCTTCGGCTGCCGCCCCGACAGGGCCCTGTCGTCGGGGCTCACCGGCGGACCTCCCACGGGCGGTACCGGCCCAGCAGGTCGTCGGCCACGGCCTCGTCGTACACACCCATCCGTTCTCCGATTCCGGGGGATCTCCTGGCGCGGATCGCGAAGACCGCGGCGCCGACAAGCATCAGAAGCACGTAGACGGCGGTCGCCGCGCCCGCGACATATGTGCGCGAGAACGCCGCCCACCCGACGAGGGCGACCATCGCGGTCGCCGTCAGCACGCCGACGATCAGGGGAAGTAGAGTCAGTTCGCCGATCCGCCGGAGGAACGCCGGCGTCGCGACGCACAGCAGGACGTACGCGAGGACGTAACCGTGGGCGGACACGGCGAGGAGTCCGATCAGGACGTCGCGGCTCGAACCGCTGACGAACAGGTAGAGGACGGGCACCGCGACCACGATCGGCATCGCCGCCGTCAATGCCACGTGCGGAGTGTGGAACCGGTGGTGCGTCCGGCCGAACACGCTCGGAACCACCCCTTCGCGGCCCATCGCGAACAGGGTGCGCGACAGCGCCGTCGTCGAACCGAGGACGCACGCGAACCAGGAGGCGGTGATGCCGAGTTCCATGACGATCGACAGCGTCGACGAACCTGCGCCGGACGTGTCGGGCAGCGTGAGGACGATCGGCAGCGAGTCGACTCCCTGCCGCACCGGCTCCGGCAACTGCAGGGCGGCCGCGAACACGTACAGAACGCCCAGCGCGATGGGGGTCCACCGGATGGCGCGGGGGACGGCGACGAACGGGTTGCGGGCTTCCCGCGCCACCGTGCCCGCACTCTCGAATCCGACGAACGACGTGATCGCGAGCAGCACGGCGAACCCGACCGCGGATCCTGACTTCGCGCCGCCCGCGGACGGGGTCGCGCCCTCGCGGACCGATTGCACGAACGCGACCACCAGCGCGGCGGAGGCGGCCACGATTGCGAAGACCTCGATGGCGAGCATGATTCGCGCCGACAATTGCACGCCCCGGACCATGAGGAGAAGGGCGAGCAGTCCGACGATCGCCGCGAGGACCGCGATGAGGGGCGACCCCGCCGGAAGCCCGACTCGGCCGAGCAGCGCGGCGAGGTAACTCGCGGCACCGAGTGTGCTCGCCATGGCCGCGGCCGCGTAGCCGACGAGCAGCGACCAGCCCCCGCCGAAACCGGGCACCGCCCCAAGTCCCTTGACGATGTAGCTGTAGAGACCGCTGACGGCGACCATCCGGGTGGCGAACTGTCCGATGCAGTAGCCGACCGCCGTCATCAGAATCGCCGCCGCGACGAACACCGCAATGGTCGCCCGGCCCGCGTCGGGTATGACGAGAGCAGGCAGCGTGACCATCACGGCCGACGGTGCGACCGCGGAAACGGACTGCCCGAGCACCTGGACGAAACTCAGACGCGCCCGCTCGAGACCGGCGACCGGTGATCTACTTCTGATTCTCGGTGTACCGGACACCACGCACCTGCTCTCCACACTTTCCGGCCGGCCCCGCGCGAGTGATCAACCCGGGGCTGCATGAGTTGCACGCTAGCGCAGCAGACGAGCGCGATGCGCCGATCGGAATTAATTTTCGATCACCTCGAATGAGAATGGCCGGAGAATTCGTTCCCGATTCCGGAGCCTGCGCCGGCGTACACGGCGGATCAGCTGCACCGACCCGAAAAGCCGGAATGAGAATCGGCGCCGTCGTGGCCGGAAAAGTCGAATGAGAATGCCGCAGTCGCTGATTCCCATCCGGATTTAGTAGTGACCGGCGACACATTCGGGGTTTATCGTGGGTTCGGGCCGCAGCGCGACGAGGCGAAAACTTCCGCCAAAAGTGTTCTGCAGAAGCCGGATTCATTCACAGATTCGTTCACTCCATCGAAGAGGACATGATGACTGCAGTCGTTCACACCCCCGCCGGACTCGACCCCCGGGTCGTCGACTTCGTTTCGTCGCCGAAGCGCATGTTCGTCGACGGCCGATGGGTGGACTCCGCGTCGGGCAGGACGTTCGAGACGGTCGATCCCGCCACCGGACAGGTGATCACGACAGTGCCGCACGCCGGAATCGAAGACGTGGACCGGGCGGTAGCGGCGGCCCGGCGGGCTTTCGAGTCCGGGCCGTGGCGCTCGCTCACCCCCGCGGCACGTCAGCGGATCCTCTGGAAGATCGGCGAGGGGATTCTGGCCCGGGCCGATCAGTTCGCACAGCTCGAGTCGATCGACAACGGCAAGTCCGTAGCGGTGGCAAAGGCCGTCGACGTGACGTGGGCGGCGGAGATCTTCTTCTACTACGCCGGCTGGGCCACCAAGATCGAAGGCCGCACCATCCCCGTGTCGGTGCCGTGGGCGCCCGGAGCCCGATTCCACGCCTTCACCACCCGTGAACCGGTCGGTGTGTGCGCACAGATCATCCCGTGGAACTTCCCGCTGGTGATGGCCGCGTTCAAGGTGGCACCCGCGCTGACCTGCGCGAACACCATGATCCTCAAGCCTGCCGAGCAGACACCGCTCAGCGCGCTGCTCCTCGCCGAGGTGATCGCCGAGGCCGGTGTCCCCGACGGCGTGTTCAACGTGCTCACCGGTTTCGGCGACATCGGCGCGGCGCTGTCGAGCCATGACGACGTCGACAAGGTCGCGTTCACCGGTTCGACCGAGGTCGGAAAGAAGATCGTCACTGCCGCATCGGGGAACCTGAAGAAGGTGTCCCTCGAACTGGGTGGCAAGAGCCCGCAGGTGATCTTCTCCGACGCCGACCTCGAGGCCGCGATCCCGGGCGTGGCCGGCGGTTTCCTGTTCAACCACGGCCAGGCCTGCACGGCCGGAACGCGCCTGCTCGTCGAAGACCGGATCTTCGACGAATTCACGTCCGGTGTCGCCGATTTCGCGAAGTCCCAGAAGATCGGACCCGGACTCGACCCCACCAACGACATCGGCCCGCTGATCTCCGAGGAGCAGTTGGGCAAGGTCACCGGATACATCGACGCCGGACTCGCCGACGGTGCTCGCGCGCTCTCCGGCGGGCAGCGGCACGGCGACACCGGCTTCTACGTGGAGCCCACCCTGCTGGTCGACGTGAACCGTGACTTCAGCGTGTACCAGGAGGAGATCTTCGGACCGGTCGCGGTGGCGGTGCCGTTCAACCGGGAAGAAGGCGTCCGCGCGGCCGCCAACGACACCCCCTACGGCCTCGCCGCCAGCGTGTGGACCCGGGACGTGTCCCGCGCCCACGAGGTGGCCGCCGAGATCAAGGCGGGCACGGTGTGGGTGAACTGCCACAATGCCTTCGACACGGCGCTTCCGTTCGGCGGCTACAAGCAGTCCGGGTGGGGACGCGAACTCGGTGAAGGCGCCATCGCCGAATACACCCAGAGCAAGTCCGTCAACATCGCCCTCTAGATTCCTCGACCGGACCCGAATGAGAATCGTCCTGCGTGCGTTCTCATTTGCTGTCGACGGACTGTGACGCTTCGGCAACTGCGCCGACAACCCGCAGTCGCATGCTCGTCCCAGAGCTCACCGCGGAGCCTCCACGCAGGCCCTCTCCTCGTGAAAGTCGAAGGAAACCATGACAACCAACGCCCCCACGCACTCGAGTGCGGTCAGCGACGGCGCCCCTCGCAGACTGGCAGGCACCCTCGGTCCGGGTGCCATCGTGTTCATGGTCGTCGCAGCGGCGGCCCCGTTGACCGTGATCGCCGGAACCGTCCCTCTGGGCATCGCAGCGGGCAACGGCGCCGCCTACCCCGCGTCGTACATCGTCTGCACGGTGGTACTGCTGTTCTTCGCCGTCGGATTCACGGCGATGGCCAAGCACCTCCCCGGCGCCGGCGCGTTCTACACCTACATCACGCAGGGCCTGGGCCGGCATGCCGGTCTCGGCTCCGCGTTCCTCGCGCTCGTGTCCTACACGGCCGTCCAGGGCGCGGTGTACGGATACATCGGAGCCGCCGTCAACGATTTCGTCACCGCTCACGGCGGCCCCGAACTTCCCTGGTACGTGTGGGCCCTGGCCGTGACGGCCGTGGTCGCGATCCTCGGATACCGGCACATCGACCTGTCCGGCAAGGTGCTCGGCGTACTACTCGTCTGCGAGGTCGGAATCGTCCTCGTCATCGACGCCGCCGTCATCGTCCGCGGCGGCGGCGGCGACGAAGGATTCTCGACGGCGGCGTTCCACCCCGCCGAGTTCTTCTCCGGAGCACCCGGCATCGCACTGATCTTCGCCATCGCCGGGTACATCGGATTCGAGGCCACCGCCGTCTTCCGTGACGAGGCCCGGGACCCGGGCCGCACCATCCCCCGGGCCACCTACCTGGCGTTGCTGGTCATCGGCGGCTTCTACGCACTGTCGAGCTGGGCGATGGTCAGTGCGTGGGGCGACGAGGGTGCCGTGGCCATCGCGACCGAGAATCCGGAAGGGATGATCACCGAGACCGCCACCCGCTACGTGGGCGCGATCGCCGGCGACCTGGTCCAGATCTTCCTGATCACGAGCCTGTTCGCGGCCCTGCTGTCCTTCCACAACGTGCTGTCCCGGTACATCTTCTCCCTCGGGAACAGTGCGGCCCTGCCCGCGGGATGTGGCCGCTCGCACGTCAAGCACGCGTCGCCGTACATCGCGTCCGTCGTGCAGACGGCATCGGCTCTCGTCCTGATCGTCGCGTCCGCCGTTGCCGGACTCGACCCGGTGACCGAGGTGTTCGCGTGGTTCGCCGGTGTGTCCTCGGTCGGCATCGTTGCACTGATGACCCTGACCTCCGTGGCCGTCCTCGTCTACTTCGGCCGGACCCGGGTGGACCGGCGGGTGTGGAACACCGTGATCGCACCCCTGCTCGGCCTCGTCGGCCTGGCCGGGCTTCTCATCATGACCGTCGCCAACCTTCCCCTTCTCGTCGGCGGGTCGAGCACTCTCGCCGCCGTCATCGGGATCCTGCTCGTCGGAACCTTCGCCGGCGGAGCAGCCGTCGCCGTGCTCCGACCCCACGCCGCACGCCACGACACCGCTCTACCGCAGCACGACACCATCATCGACAAGGAGATCGCACGATGAGCACCGCCACCACCGAGACCCCGGCCACCGTCGGTTCCGCCGCCCCGGATCATCCGCTCACCCCGTTGTCTGCGGACGAGATCCGTTCGGCGAAGGCACTCCTCACCGACGAGGGACTGATCGGCGAGAACGTGCGCTTCGTCTTCGTCGCGCTCGCCGAGCCGCACAAGTCGACGGTCCTCGCGTTCACACCGGGCGACCCGATCGAGCGACGCGCCCGGATCCTGCTGCTCGACCGATCCACCGGCATCGGCACCGACCTCGTCGTGTCGGTGACGGAGAACCGCGTGATCAGCAGGGCCACCGTCGATTCCGCCACCGACGGCCACGTGCCGATCCTMGACGAGGAGTTCGAGGACATCGAGGCGTTCCTGCTCGGCAGCTCCGACTGGCTCGCGGCGATGGCCAAGCGCGGCATCGAGCCGTCGAAGGTCCGGGCGGTTCCCCTGTCGGCGGGCGTGTTCGGTCACGAGGACGAGGTCGGGCACCGCATCGTCCGCGTCCTCGCCTTCCACCAGGAGGACAAGGCGGACCTGCCGTGGGCTCACCCCATCGACGGGGTCGTAGCCTACGTCGACCTCACCGAGCGTCGCGTCGTGAAGGTGGTCGACGAGATCGAGCTACCCGTCCCAGCCGAGCGCGGCGAATGGAACGCCGAACCGCACGCCACACCCACCCGCACCGACCTCAAGCCGATCGAGATCACCCAACCCGAAGGAGCAAGCTTCTCCGTCGACGGCAACGAGATCACCTGGGCCGACTGGAAGTTCCGCTTCGGTTTCGACGTGCGCGAAGGTCTGACGCTGCACCAGCTCTCGTTCGACGACGGGGGAGTGGAACGTCCCGTGATCTATCGTGCCTCGATCGCCGAGATGGTGGTTCCCTACGCCGATCCGTCCCCGGTCCGGTACTGGCAGAACTACTTCGACCAGGGCGAGTACCTGTTCGGCCGGTACACCAACTCGCTCGAACTCGGCTGCGACTGCCTCGGCGAGATCCAGTACTTCGACGTCACGATCGCCGACGAGTCCGGTGACCCGCGCGTCATGAAGAACGCGATCTGCCTCCACGAGGAGGATTACGGCGTCCTGTGGAAGCACACGGACATGTTCAACGGCATGACCGAGACCCGCCGCTCGCGCCGCCTCGTCATCTCGTTCTTCCTCACCATCGGCAACTACGACTACGGCTTCTACTGGTACCTCTACCTCGACGGCACCATCGAACTCGAGGCGAAGGCCACCGGAATCGTCTTCACCTCCGCCTACCGCGGTGCCGACGGATTCTCCACCCAGATGGCGCCCGGGCTCGGCGCCCCGTTCCACCAGCACCTCTTCTCCGCCCGGCTCGACATGGCCGTCGACGGCAATGTGAACACCGTCGAGGAAGTGGATGCCGTGCCCGTCCCGATGGGTCCGGAGAACCCGTGGGGCAATGCCTTCCGCTGCCAGAAGACCAAGCTGACCACCGAATCCGAGGGGCAACGCACCGCCGACAACCTCAAGGCCCGGGTCTGGCACATCACCAATCCCACCAAGCAGAACCGGCTGGGGCAGGACGTCGGGTACGCGCTGCACCCCGAAGGTCAGCCGGTGCTCCTGGCGGATCCGTCCAGTTCGATCGCCTCCCGTGCCGCGTTCGCGACCAAGCACCTGTGGGTCACGCAATACGACGAGTCCGAGCGTTATCCCGCAGGCGACTTCGTCAACCAGCACCCAGGCCAGGCGGGTCTGCCGACGTTCGTGGCGGGCAACCGGGACATCGAGGGCGAAGACCTGGTGCTGTGGCACACGTTCGGGCTGACGCACTTCCCCCGGCCCGAGGACTGGCCGGTCATGCCGGTCGACTATGCCGGGTTCACGCTGAAGCCGGTCGGATTCTTCGACCGCAACCCCGCGCTCGACGTGCCGGCGAGCACCGCGACGCACTGCTGCGAAGGCTAGAAGTCGTGTCCGCCGTCTTCTCTCCGATCGCCCGCCGCGCCAGTCATTGGTTGCGGCGGGCGGCCGCGGCCCTCGCGGTTGCCGCGGCAGCGCTCCACGCCGCGTCGCTCGGTGAGCATGCGACGTCGTCGCCGATGGTCGGCATGGTGACCGCCGCGATGATCTTCGGATGCCTGTACTGCGCCCGGCACTTGTGGATGCGTGGTTCACAACGGGATTGGGGTCTCGTCGCGCTGATGAACGTCGGCATGATCGCGTTGCACGTCACCGTGATGAGTCCCGGGTCCGGTGGCGGTCACCACGGGCACGCGATGCACGCAGCGGCGTCGGCTCCGATGGGTCATTCGATGTCGACTCCGATGGCGGCGGCACTCGCGACGGCCGCACTCGAAGCGATCGTCGCCGTGACGGTGCTGTTCTATCAGACTCGGTTCGACGCCCGAGAAATCCCGGCCTGACCTAGAGGGTCAGTTTTGCACTGGCGCAAGATCGTTCGATACCAGTGCGAGAATGTCGTTCGCGTGACTGACGGCAATGAAATGACCACCACCGCTGATCGGGTGCCAGACGGCGCCCGGGGTCTTGTCCGCTACCGTCTTGTTGATGATCTCAGGCACCAGGGTGTCGGCGCTGCCCTGCCAGAAGTGCACGGGGCGCGTCACTTTCGTCATGTCGAACGGCCAGGCCTTGTAGAGCATCGTGGCGTCGACGACGAGTCCGTCCGCGCCATGCCGAAAGCACTCGCGCCCTGCCCTCAGGAACGCGTCGAGGACCTTCTCGTCAGCGAGCACCTCCCGGTCCGCGGTGCACGCCGACTGCGTGATCGCCTTAGCGTAGCGATCCGCGAAGTGGGTGGCACTGATACCGAGCACGTCGTACATCAGTGTGAAACCGGGGTGGAAGTGAAGTGCCAGGCGGCCGCCCAGCGCGTCGACGCTGCTGAGATACTTCGCGGCCCAGTTCGATCCGAACGTTCCGTAATTGCCACCGGCGATGCACACGACATCGGCCAGGCGCGCGGGGTCCAGATACGCGGCGGCCGCCAGTGCCCACGGTCCACCCTCGGACCAGCCGGTCACCGCGAATCGTTGTGCGCCGAAGGAGTCGGCCAGCAGCAGGAGGTCATCGGTCCAGCCTTCGAAGGTGCGGCCCGGTTGAGGATCGGACCCGCCCATGCCCGGCCTGTCCGCGCACACGAATCTCAGTCCATTGGCCTTCGCATGCGAATCGAACAGTTCGGCCTCCAGCCGGCTCGAGGGTCCGCCGTGGTTGTGCAGCACGAGCGGTCCGCCCGGGTCACCGGCTTCGAGATACGTGATGGTCCGGTCGCCGACCCGGATACTGCCCTCTTGCGTCACGTGGACTCCTCACAGTGTGGGCCGGACGCCGAAAGTGGATTGGCGGCGTCGAAACTGCAGGTACTCCGATCTCCCTAATACTAGGTGTCACCGGCGTGCAGGCGGTACACCCGTCGTGCGGTTTCGCCGAAGAAGCGCGCTTGTTCTGACGGTGACAAGTCGCCGAGTGCTGCCTGGACGGTGGACACCATGGTTTCGGTATCCCACACCAGATGGTCGATCGGGTAATGCGAGGCGAACATGCATCGCCCGGCGCCGAAGATGCTGAGGGCCGTCCGGACCCACCGACCGATCGCCTCCAGGGATGTTCCGAAAATGAGGGCGATTCCCTGCAACTTGAGGACGACGTTCGGAAACTGACTCACCGCCGTGAGGCGTTCTTCCCACCGGGTGAAGCCCTCGGCAGTGAGATCGACCGGCCAACCGGCCGCCTCCAGCACGAACGTGGTGTCGGGAAACGCGGCGATGAGTTCGTGCGTGGCGGGTAACTGCTCGTCGTAGACGAGCAGATCCCACACCAGCCCCGCATCGGCGACCTGCTCGAATCCATGCAACCAGGCCGGGTCTGACAGGTAGTCGCCGCGCGCACCCAGGCGCTTGATCGGGTCGGCCGCCCAGTACAGCGGCTGACGCACAGCCCGGACCACCGGGAGATCCCGGTATTGCGCGAGAACGCCTGTCAGATCGCCTGAATCGAGCTGCACGGCCGCGATGAAGGCGTTCGGAACACCGACGCGGTCGGCGCAATGCTGAACCCAGATGGCCTCCGCGACTCCGTCTGCAGCACCGAACTCGCACGCGACCGAGGCCGTGACGGGCGTCCCCTCGAGCTGTGCCCGATAGTCGTGCGGCAGGTACCGGTGCGCAGCGTCGTAGTAGTTCGGCAGCAAGGCGGTGAGCGCGGGTGGGCGACTGTCGATCCACGGGTACGCGAGATCGGGCAGGTTGATGAAATGATGATGAGCATCGACAATGTCCACCTCACGCAGCATATTTCAGTCGTCGACGGGGGATCGGGCAATTGGTCGAGCGCGGCTCCTGTAGTCGCGTGGATCGTTAAGGTGTCGACATGGAACGCCGGATCGACGAAGCCCTGGTCCATTACGTCGAGCACGGCACCGGCGTGCCGCTCGTGGCTCTGCACGGCGCCGGCGTCGATCATCGTGAGATCGAGGCGGCAATCGAGGCCGTCGTTCCCGGCACGGGATACCGACGGATCTACCCGGACCTGCCGGGGATGGGCCTGTCGACAGCCGACGGCCTGACCTGCAACGACGATGTGGTGACGCTGCTCGGCGACTTCATCCACAGCCTGGGCGTGGGCCCGGTGATGCTGGTCGGACATTCCTACGGCGCCTACCTGGCACGCGGGGTGGCCGCACAGCGACCGGACACGGTGCTCGGCCTGGCGTTGTTGTGCCCGGTCACCGAGCGGTCACGACACGTGCCCGACCACGCCGTGGTTCGCCAGGACGCCGATGCCTACGACGAACTCGAACGTGCACAGTGGGCGGGGTTCGACGAGTACTTCGTCGTGCGCACGCCGGCCACCGCTCGCCGCTACCGCGACCATGTTCTGCCGGGTACGACGCTCGTCGACGAGGACGCTCTCGGGCGCATCTTCGCCGGGTGGACGGTCGACGTCGGATCGAATGCGTTCCCGGGGCCGACGTTGATCGTGGCGGGCCGCCGCGATTCGGTCGTCGGGTACACCGACGCGGCCGAATTGCTCGAGCGCTACCCGCACGCCACCCTGGCCGTCGTCGAGGACGTCGGTCATGCACTCATGCACGAGCGGCCCGAACTACTTGCCGCTCTGTTCGGCGACTGGTTGGATCGGCTGACGCGCTCGGCCGACGGTTCTACCGGGACGCTTCCGTCCAGGTGACCGGCAGGTCGTGGACGCCGTAGATGTTCATGTCGGTCCTGAGTTTCACGTCGCCGGCGGGGATGGCGAGCCCCAGGGTCGGGAAGCGGCGCAGCAGTCCCTCGAATCCGGCGCGCATCTCGAGGCGGGCCAGTTGCTGGCCCAGGCACAGATGGACGCCGTGGCCCAGGGACAGGTGACCGCGGGCCTTGCGGCGGATGTCGAGGGTGTCGGGGTTGTCGAAGCGCTGGGGGTCGCGGTTGGCGGCCAGCAACGAGACGACGACCGTCGATCCCTCGCCGATTGTTTCGCCGCCGAGTTCGATGTCCTCGGTGGCGTAGCGATAGAAGATGTCGGCGACGGACAGGTAGCGCAGGAGTTCCTCGACGGCATCGGGGAGCAGGTCGGGGTCGGCGCGCAGTTCCGCCAGCTGCTCGGGGTTCTCCAGCAGCGCGAAGGTGCCCAGCGCCAGCATGTTGGCGGTGGTCTCGTGGCCGGCCAGCAGCAGCAGGAAGGCGGCGCCGGTCAGCTCCTCGATGGTGAGGTCGTCATCGCGGGCCAGATCGGACAGTATGTCGTCTCCGGGGGCGGCGCGCTTGTGCGTGACCAGTTCGGCCAGGTACGTGCTCAGTGCGCCGTACGCGGCCATCTTCTCGTCGAGAGGCTGGTCCTTGATCAGGAACTTGGCGGAGTTGACCTGGAAGGTGTCCCGGTCCGCGTAGGGGACACCGAGCAGTTCGCAGATCACCAGCGAGGGCACCGGCAGCGCGAACTCTTTGACCAGGTCGACCGGCGGGGTCAGGCGCGCCATCTCGTCCAGTTGCCGCTCGGCCACGTCGATGATGTGGTCTTCGAGCTGCTTCATGCGTGTGACGGTGAAGGCGCCGGTGAGTGTGCGCCGCATCCGGGTGTGGTCCGGCGGGTCCATGGCGATGAACACGCCCGGCATCTGCGGGGACGGCTCGGTGGCGGTGGGCATGCCGGGGGTCTCGTACGGCACGTGGAGAATGCCGATGTCCTGGCGGGAGCTGAACCGGGTGTCGGCCATGAGCCGGCGGACCGCGTCGTAGCCGGTGACGAGCCAGCCCTCGTGACCGTCGGGGAAGACCATGGGACTGACGGGACGAGTCTCGCGCAGCCGGGTGATCTGCCGGGGCGGGTCGAAGGGGCCCGCATCGCGTTCCATAGGGAGGCCGTACGGGACGGCGACCGTGTTACTCATCGGATGTCCTTTCGTGGCAGTGTCAGTTGCGGGGCCGTGCCGCTATCGCGAGTACTCGCGGTTGAAAAGCCTTTTCGACCAGAGGTATCCGCCGAGGGCGATGACGGCGCACCAGCCGAGCGCGATCCATGCGTTGTTCCCGATCGGGGTACCCATCAGCAGGCCGCGCAGGGTTTCGATGATCGGGGTGAACGGCTGGTACTCCGCGAACCAGCGCAATCCGGCAGGCATGGAGTCGGTGGGGACGAACCCACTGCCGAGGAAGGGCAGCAGAACCAGCGGCATACCCACATTGCTCGCGGCCTCGACGGTCTTGCTCACCTGGCCGAGCGCGACGGAGAGCCAGACGAGCGCGAACGTCACCACCACCAGGAAGCCGACGGTGGCCAGCCACGCGCCCACCCCCGCGGTGGGCCGGAAGCCGACCAGCAGTGCCACGCCGATCACGATCGCGACGCTGAGCATCGCCTGGATCACGCTGCCCAGCACGTGTCCGGTCAGCACCGAGACGCGTGCGATGTGCATGGTGCGGAACCGGGCGATGATGCCCTCGGTCATGTCCATCGCGACCGAGATCGCTGTCCCTTGCACCGCGGCCGTCACGGTCATCAGGATGATCGCGGGCACAACGTAGTTGACGTACTCGGCGCGCCCGCCGGACACCCCGCCCAGCCCTGCGCCCAACGTCCCGCCGAACACGTAGACGAACAGCAGCAGGAAGACGACCGGCATTCCGACGAGAGTCACGGTCATCGACGGGTACCGCAGCATGTGATTGAGGTTGCGGCGCAGCATCGTTGCCGAGTCGCGCAGCGGGTGGAACCGGAGGTCCGCCGGGGCCGGCCCGGCGAGAGTGGGGGCGGGGGCGCTCATGAGGTCACCTTCTCGTTGTGGGGGTTGCCGGTGAGGGCGAGGAAGACGTCGTCGAGATCGGGGGTGTGCACGGACAGCTCGTCGACCTCGATGGCCTCATCGTCGAGCCGGTCGATCAGGGTCTTGAGCGAGCGGAGGCCGCCGTCGCTGGGCACGCGGAGGGCAAGTGCGTCGGGGTCGCGCGAGACCTGGTCGAGGACGCGCTCGGCCGCTTCGAGGCCGCGTGGGTCGGCGAACTGCAGGCGGACGTGGCTCCCAGGGATGCGGCGCTTGAGCTCGTCCGCGGTTCCCTCGGCGACCAGGCGGCCGTGGTCGAGGACCGCGATCCGGTCGGACAGTTCGTCGGCTTCCTCCAGGTACTGGGTGGTCAGGAAGATGGTGACGCCGGTGGCCACCAGGTCCCGGACGATCTGCCACATTGCCCGGCGGCTGCGTGGGTCCAGGCCGGTGGTCGGCTCGTCGAGGAAGATCACGCGCGGGCTGCCGACCAGGGTCATCGCGAGGTCGAGCCGCCGCCGCATGCCTCCGGAGTAGGTCGAGACCGGCTTCGAGGCCGCGTCGACCAGGTCGAACCGTTCGAGCAGCTGGGCGGCGCGCCGCCGGCCGTCGCTGCGGGCGAGGTGGTGCAGATCCGCCATCAGCAGCAGGTTCTCCTTACCGGTGAGCAGGTTGTCCACCGCCGAGAACTGGCCGGTGACACCGATTGCGGCGCGCACCGCGTCGGATTCGCGGGTGAGGTCGTGGCCGGCGACTCGGGCGTAACCGGCATCGGCGCTGATCAAGGTGGACAGGATGTTGACCGTGGTGGTCTTCCCGGCGCCGTTCGCGCCGAGCAGGGAGAAGACCGTTCCCTGCGGGACGGTCAGATCGATGCCGTCGAGCACGACGTGGTCGCCGAACGACTTGCGTAACCCGGTCACCGCGATGGCCGGCTGAGATTGCCTAGTGGTCATGGTTTCCCTTTCTCGAGGTCCAGAAGTGGATCAGGAACGACGGATCGTGATGCCGCCGAACGAGGTGTGCGCGCGGACCTCGACGGTCTCGTCGGACGCCTCGGGCCGGGTGGTGTTGTCCAGCAGATTGCGTACCTGCCCGAACTTGGTGTTCACCTCCAGCCAGGCGGCGGTGCCTTCGGCGATGCCGATCTCCAGGTCGCCCATCGCGGTCCCGAGCTCGACCGAACCGCGGGCCACCTCGCCGAGGCGAATGCTGCCGTTGGACGTCTTCGACTCGACACTCGCGCCGGCCCGGTCGACGGAGATGTCGCCGTTCGCCGAGCGCACGTGGACGTCGCCGGTGACCGCGGCGATCGCGGTGTCACCGTTGGAGTTCTTGACGATTGCGGAGCCTTCGATCTCGCCGATGCGGACCTTCCCGGAGCCGGTGCGGATCTCGGCGTTGCCCGCGACGCCGTCCGCGGTGACGTGACCGGCCGCGGTGTCCACACGCAACGGACCGGTCTGCTCGAGCCGGACGTTCCCGGTGGAGGTCTTGAACCGGCACTGCCCGAGCCGGCCCGTGCCGCTGAGGTCTCCCACCTGCACCTCGCCGGAAACCTGCGAACCGCTGGGCAGGTCGATGGACACCTCCACCGACCTGGACTTGCGGGAGAAGTCGAGTACGCGCGCTTTCGGTCCCATGACCTGGAGCACGCCGTTCGCGTAGTCGACGCGGACCCGCTGGGCGGCCTGCACGTCGGACTCATCGGATGCGTCGCTCGGGCGCACGTCGACGGTGGTGTCGGTGCGGTCGCTCGCGGTGATCCGCACATTGCCGACGCCGAGTTCGAGCGTGACGGAAATCGGTTCGGGTGTATCGAAATTGGGCATAGCTGTCCCCTCGGGATGAGTTGGTGAAACATCCCCGCAGGTCGGGGACGTGGTGTGAGGTGAGGCGGTGCGGCTAGCGCACCCAGCCGGTGAGGCTCTGCTTGGTCTGTTTGCCGCGCTGCTGGGCGTGCTGGACGCGGTCCGGTTGCTGCAGCGCGGTCGAGGCCGCGCGGACCAGCCAGGCGTTGACCGAGCGCCCCTCCTTGGCTGCGGCCTCCTCGACCGCGGCCTTGAGCTGTTCGGGGAGGCGCACGTTGATCCGCGCGGTCGGGCCGTCCTCGGCGATCGGTGTGCCGCCGTCCGCCGGTGCGGCATCGTCCTCGGTCGCGTCTTCGATCGGCTCGGCGGGCCGTGCGGTCACGACGAAGTTCGGGTCGCGTCCGCGCAGGCGCAGCTCCACCGATCCCGGGGCCAGATCTTGGGTGATCTCGTCCGTGGCGGCGGACAGTGCGTCCAGCAACGTCATCCGGATCGCAGACTCGAGCGACCCGGTCAGGCGCTCGACCAACGCACGGGATTCGTCACCGCCGGCTTCGGCGAGGGTGGCGAATTCACGTCCGAGGTTGCTCACATACGGTGTCAAATCCATAGTGCCATCGTGGCACAGCAATGGCACCATGGCAAGGGTTTAGTGGCTCAAATGTGGTGCCACATGGCACCACCTGGCCGTTCTCGGATGAAAAGTGCTGGTTGTTGCCGCTCGACCAGCCGATCGGATAACGGCCGGAACCTCCCTGGGCAACGACGGTCTGCGCCTAGAATCCCAGTGAGCAGCGACTCCCACTCGACCTCTGCGTACGAAGGGATCGACCCCATGAGCTTGTCGACTCGTAGCCGGCTGCGTCGAACGGCCACCGCGCTCAGCATCGTTCTTGCCCTCGCCACCGTTTCGTGCGGATCGGACGGTCGCAGCGGCGAACAGCAATCAGCGGAAAACGGTCCCGACGTCGCGCACACCGATGATCCCAACGCCGACAAGATCGCCGCTATCGTTCGCGACAAGCTGACGGAGCTCGATCTCAGCGGCGCCGTATTCGGTGTGTGGCGCGGCGACGAGGAGATCGCCGCCGGGGCGGTGGGGGAGTCTCCGCTCGGCGTTCCCGCGACGCGTGACATGCAATTGCGAGTCGGCCAGCCGATGGAACCGATGCTGTCGACAATTCTGTTGCAGCTGGGCGAGGCCGGAACGCTGAGCCTGGACGAGCCGATCGCCAAGTGGGTGCCCGACTTTCCGCGAGCCGACAAGATCACCCCGCGGATGCTCGCCAACAGCACCACCGGCATTTCGGACTACGTGACCAACCCCGATTTCCTGAAGATCTTCTACGCAAATCCGATCAAAGGCTTTACGTCTCAGGAGATCTTCGACTTGGCGAACGCCCGCCCGCCGCTGTTCGAACCGGGGACCAGTTTTGCCTACGCGCACAGCGACCTGTGCCTGCTCGGTGTGGTACTCGAGAAGGCGGCGGGAAAGCCGTTGGGAGACCTCCTGAAGGAGCGGATCTTCACGCCGCTGGGGATGGACGCGAGCAGCGTGGTGCTGACACCTCAGATGAGTGAACCGATCCTGCACGGCTATACCAACGAACGTGGCGTCTTCGAGGACTCCACGTTCTGGAATCCCACGGCGTTCCTCAACAGCGGCAACATGAACTCGACGGTGGCCGAAGTCGCGCGGTGGGTTCGTGCGCTCGGCACCGGCGAACTCCTGTCCGACACGGCGTTCACGGAGATGATGGCGGACAAGACCGCCGGGCTGGGCCCGCTGACTGCGGACAAGTACTTCGCATTCGGAACCGTTCACCTGGGCAGTTGGCTGCTCATGAACCCGGCGTTCGGGGGCTACAACGGCATCGCCCTCTACGAGACGGAGTCGAAGACCACGATCGTCGTCTACGCCACGCTCGGACCGACGGCCAATGCCAACGCCAATAACACGGTGCCGATCGGCAAGGAGATCGGCGCCCTCCTCTTCCCCGACAACCCGCCGAAGGTGCCCTGACGCTCACCGTGGAGGTGGACGGATTGCACCCGGCGGGTCCGCGAAAACCGTTGTCGCTACGGGCTAACCGGCATCCTCTTGGGCGGCGAGCTGCACCCTGATCCGCGACGTCGCGTTGATCAACGACTCGTTGTTGACGGCGGCCGCAGCGTCGGCGTCGCCCTTGCGGGCGGCCTCGACGAGACGTTCCTGGTACCTCCACAACGAGTCGTCCCCCGGCGTGTCGAGGGTGCCCTGCGCACCGACGATCTTGTAGGCACGGCAGTGCTGCCACAGGGTACGGATGGAGTCGACCAGCACGGGGTTCGCTGATGCTTCGTAGAGAATCGTCAACAGCGCCTCGTCGTGATCGAGCAGCGCCACCACCCGGCGTTCGGCGATGGCGGTCTGCATGAGTTCGTACTCGGCGTGCATCCGGTCGACGTCCGCCGGGCTGATCTGCTGGGCGCCCAATCGTGCGGCTTCCACTTCGAGCAACCGTCGCACGTCGTAGACGTGGACCAGTTCGGCCAAGGTCAAGCCCTTCACGACCGCGCCCTTGTGGGGGACGCGCTCGGCCAGACCGGCTTCCTCGAGCCGCCGGATCGCCTCGCGCACGGGCATCACGCTCGTCCCGACCTGCGCGGCGATGTCGCGAATGCGCAGGCGGGAGCCTGCAGGCAGATCGCCGTTCATGATCGCCTCGTGCATCGTCTCGTAGACCTGGTCGGTCAACAGGGACGTTTCGGCGCGCTTGGTCATTACCACAGCTCAAATATAAACCGCACGAGGGGCGCAGCCGTGCGCCAGACGACCTGCGCGAGTCTGCGCGCCGCGCCGCACACCGGTGCCGCGACACACCGGCAGCCTGAGTTGGTCGTGCGTCCAGAGCGTTTACGCTCGTCGGAGGTGCTCGGGGCGGAGTGACGGACGGCGGGTGGGCTGTGAAACACAGGGCGCGTAGATCGACTCTGGCGGTGGTGACGGCGGCGGCCGCGGTACTGACACCGATCGCGGCGTCGGCCCCGGTGACAGCCGATCCGCTCGGGTTCACGAAGACCACGCTCCATTTCCAGGTTCTCGTCGGACCGAACCGGGACGAGCCGTGCGACGTGATCGGCGACGTGTACAAGCCCGACTCGGCGTCGGCGTCGAACCGGGTGCCCGCCGTGCTCACCACCAACGGCTTCGGCGGTTCCAAGAACGATCAGGCCGGCATCGCGTCGTTCCTCGCGTCCCGCGGCTACGCGGTGCTCGCGTACTCCGGACTGGGCTTCGGCGGTTCCGGTTGCAAGATTCACATGGACAACCCCGACTACGACGGGCGCGCCGCGAGTGAACTGGTGAGCTTCCTCGGCGGACGCGACGGCATGGCGTTCGTCGATCCCGCGCACACCGTCCCCGTCCCCGGACTCGACTACGTGGTGCAGGACCGGACCGCTCACCACGGCGTCGCCGCGGCGCACGATCCGCGGGTCGGCATGGTCGGCGGCTCCTACGGCGGGGCCGTACAGTTCGCCGCGGCCTCGGTGGACCCCCGGATCGACACGATTATCCCGATGATCACGTGGAACGACCTCAGTTACTCCCTCGCGCCCAACGGCACCGACCAGATCACCGGGGTCAGCACGTCGGTTCCCGGTGCGTCGAAGGTGGTGTGGTCGCTCATGTTCGGGGCCATCGGCGTGACCAACCCCCGGGCCGAGGGCTACGCGCAGGACCCTGTGCGGGCGTTGGGTTGCCCCAATTTCGCCGACCCCGCGTGCCCCGCGCTGACGCAGGCAGCGGTGCAGGGCTACCCGGACCCGGGGTCCGTCGACTTCCTGCGCCAGTCGTCCGTGGTGTCGTACGCGGACCGGGTGAAGATTCCGGCGTTGATCATGCAGGGTCAGCAGGACACCCTCTTCGACCTCAACGAAGCGACGGCCACGTTCGAGACCCTGCAGGCGCAAGGCAACGACGTGAAGATGATCTGGCACAGCTGGGGGCATTCCGATCTCACTCCCGCCGAGGGCGAGATCAGCATGAAGGATCCGAACCCCGACACCCAGTACGAGACGGGCCGGATGGTCGACTGGTTCGACCACTACCTGAAGGATCGCGCGGTCGACACCGGGCCGGTGTTCAGCTACTTCCGCAACTGGGTCGACTACACCGGCAACGCCGCACCCGCGTACGCCGAATCCTCGGATATCGCGGTAGGCCAGGACTATTCGCTCTACCTC